>JAFDFV010000385.1 GCA_019309665.1 Deltaproteobacteria bacterium
TACGATTATGAAAAAAATGATGAAAATTCCTTTGGTTCTTCAACCGCAAAAGGAAGGTGGATGGACAATAACCAGTCCGTTAGTTCCTGAATTGGTAACCGAGATCGATGAACTGGAGCATCTGCATGCATGTGTTTACGATGCACTTGGCGCCATTATGGAACTATACCAGGATATGGGCAAAGAATTTCCAGCCAATCTAAGAGCCGACGATGCCGGGGCTCCGGTATGGTTTGAGTCTTTGGTTATGGCCGAAGGATGAATTACAGAGAGCTTGCCAAAAAGTTGCGGTCAATTGGATGTCGTGAAATACTGCGCCGTGGTAGCGGATCGCATCGAAAATGGTTTTACCCGCCCACCGGGAAAGGAACAACGATTCCGGATTGGGGGCATAAGGATTTAAAAGAAGGTACTATCTCAGCAATTTATAGACAGCTTGGGATTGAAAAGAAGTTCCTGTGATATTATTCAATCAAATAACGCAGTTTTGCAGCAACCCCATTAAACAATTTGAAGCAGTAGTCGCCCGTCAGGGCTTGTGTTTTTCCTGATCATCCGTTCTGATCATGAAAAAACAAAAATACAACCTTAGCGTTCTTCGCGCCTTCGCGGTTCCCTAACTCCTGAAGATTTGAAAGATATTGTATAGTAGTAAAGTAACAAAAGTACCAACGTCCCCCATTATGGACCGGTCATAGCGCTATAATGGGAAAAAAGAAAAATCCATTTGTTTCCAAGCAGCAAGCAAATAATTTTCCGTTCGCCGGAAGGCGGATCACTTTTTCTCAGTTTCGTCCAGAAACTGAGAAAGTAACAATAAATCCTGAAAATCCTGCTTGCCCCGTAGGTGCAAAGCATCGTACTGGGGTCAAAAATAAGCCTTTAGCAGAAAAAACAATCGAAGAAGTGCTCCTCCAGTTTGGGGATAAGCTAAACAAGGGGTTGATCAGGGGAGTCGGCCTGAATTACAGGGTGGTGGATTGCTCCGAAGTGCAGGTGGAGACAAAAGAACTCTATTGGGGAGAAAGAAGGAAGAAAGGGAATTATATGATGAAAGAATTCTGGGTGGTGGGGATTTTGTCAGCGCAATACTTCAACAATCCGAAAAATTTCTTGAAAGGAAATACAGACCAAAGAAAACGATCGATGATCTGATAATGGTGGTAGCCAGCAAAGTTGGGGTATCCCCGGAATTGATTTGCTCACGGAGTAGACAAAAAAAACCATCCGAAGCAAGAGCAATTTTTTCCTATTTGGCTGTTGAGGAAACAGGGTACCCGGCAGCCGATGTGGCAAGGTTTTTGGGTATTAAACGGATGAGCGTTCACGAGGCTGTAACAAGGGGTAAGACACTATGTACCGAGTACGCCCTTCTGGGGCAAAAACGTGAATAACCTTACAAACCTGCCAACGTCCCCCATTCCTGCCAACGTCCCCCATGACGAAATATGGTTTTTCAATTTTGTTTAACCGGGGTCAATGACGTCCCTCAGATCCTTTAATTTGTGGGATCTATCCGAAGAATAGTGGAATAGTTTACCCCATTAAATTCCTTTGGACCATTTAATTAGGGTGGCAACGTCCCCCATTACGAAGACGAAGAAGGAGTAAAATAATAATTGAAAATTACCGAGTGCTTGTGGTTAGATGAATTTGTTGATAAAATAATTCGTAAACATCAAGTATATCCGGAAGAAGTTGAGGAGATGTTTTCAAGAGAGCTTCTCATTCGTAGACTGGAAAACGGCCACGTGAAAGGTGAAGATCTATTCGTTGCCTTTGGTACGACAGATCCAGGACGTTACTTGAGTGTATTATTTGTGCGGAAAAAGGATAACCGGGCGTTGGTCATAAGCGCTCGTGACATGAGTAAAAAAGAAAGGAAAAAATATGGAAAAAAATAAAAGGCTCATTTTTAAAACCTATGAAAAGGCGGCTGACTGGTTTGATACGCATGATATGAGTGATTATGAGGATCAGATGCAACCAGTTGATTTTCAGTTCGATTTGAGGAAAAATCGCAACTGGGTCGAATTAGAAGGAAAAATCGCAAAAAATGTTAGACAACTGGCAAAAAAGCAAAGAATACCTACTCGCAGGTTAGTTAATGAATTACTTAAGGAAAGGCTGGAAGCTTTACAATAATTTCGATAAAGTATAACATTCCTCATTACATTGTGTCCCAAAATACCCTTAGCGTCCTTCGCCTGCCCCGCCTGTCCTGTTGAACCGGGTACCCTCCGGGTGTTCAACCGGGGTAGCTCCGGCAGATGGTACTAGGAGCTTTCACCTTTCACCTTTCACCTTTGAGCTTCTATGACGTCCCCCATTCCAAAAGGCAAGCCAGAAATTATAGGCGAATATCTGGCATAACTTCATAATGTGACAACGTCCCCCATTACAAACCTAATTTGTGGTAGTTGTGCCGGAAATAAATTTGTACAATAAATTTCATGAAAAAATAGAGAATAGAGAGGTGGCGTAATGCAAACTGTAAAATCTTTAACTCCGGAATCTTTAACTGCTGTTGAGATTTTGGAAGGGATTGATAAAGTTCATAGAGATCAGGCATTAGAAATGTTAAGAAATTTTGTAAATGAACTTTATAGTGAACAGAAATGGCAGGAATTATTATCAAAGTCTCCAGAACCAATGATTAATATGGCAAAACAAGCTCTTCAAGAACATATCAATGGAAAAAGTCAGGTGATGTAGTGAATCCATTTACTGTAAAGTCGTATTGGAAATCATATAAGGGATTACCAAAGAAGATTCAAAGGGATGCAGATAGAAAATTTGATCTTTGGAAGAAGAACCCTTTTCATCCTTCTCTGAATTTCAAATGTGTGAATACAGAATACAATATCTGGTCAGTAAGAGTGACAATGGATTATCGGGCGCTTGCTGTAAGAAATGATAAGTCAGTGATTTGGTACTGGATTGGTGACCATAATAAATATGAGCAGTTATTAAAGGCTTTATCGTAATAAAATTAGTCGCAGAAAGACGCTAACGAACGCAGACATGAATGTTGTGGGATATATTGCAAATAAAGTGACAAAGTGCCAACGTCCCCCATTAGGAAGCAGGAAATTATAGCAGGATTTGAGTATCCTTGTGCTGAATTTGTTGAGAGGTAACATAATTGAAAGTTTTACACATAGTTGGAGGCAATTTGAGCGGTGGCGCTGCCAGAGGCGCTTATTGGCTTTATCAGGGATTAAGAAAAACAGGGGTTGATTCAAAAATCTTGGTTCAACGGGCAGACGTAAAAGATAAAAATGTAATTTCATTGACTAATAATAAAATTACAAAATTAAAACAGATAATATTGTCAAACTTGGATCAAAGCCCTACCTGGCTTTATAAAAACAGAAAAAGAGTAATTTTTTCAACAGGTTTTTGGGCATCCTTCATTCACCAGTTTACACTTTTAATTGATTTCGGCATAAAAAGATGAACT
>JAFDFV010000068.1 GCA_019309665.1 Deltaproteobacteria bacterium
GTCACTGTCAGTATCCGGCACGCCGCAGCCGCATATTCCAGGAGCAGTTTTGTTCGGATCATCAGGGCATCCGTCGAGGTCGTTTGACGTTCCATCATTGTCACTATCATACAAGCTTTGTCTTTTTATTACGTGTTTGGGAGTTTTTGCCCTCTTGATAGGCTCTTCAGGAGTGAGTTGATCTGTTAATGAAGTCCTGTTTCTCAGGGATCTTAACAATAAACGTTTTTTCTTTTTTGGTATTAAACCCAGTTCCTGTAACTCCTGCAAGGCATCTCTTGCTATCCCAAGGCCTGGATCTTCTTTTAATGCCTTTTCATAAAAAATGGCTGCTTCTCTATAATTTTCCCTATCACTATTGTAAATCCCTTTGAAAAAGTTGAGGAGGGCCTCGATACTGATTGAAAGCGGTTTTTTCAACAATTCCTTTTCCTCAACTGAAAGTTCGACTTTTAACAGTTTGATGATTTCAAAGAGAAGATCTTTTTCCATTTGAAACAATTCTACAAGAAGCTTACCTTCAGATGTGGACTGGCTGGCTATTTCTTTGGTAGACACCTTTAAGAGATCGGATTTTAGCTGAAATTTATTGATTTTACGTTTGAGAATATCCCCTCCAATTAGGTACTCAGTTCCCAGTAATCTTCCCACTCGGGGGGCAGTCCCAGGTTCAACCAGGCCAAGATCCCCTAAGCCTAATTCTTTTACGAGGGCCTGGACCCTCGTCCTTTCTACGACTTTAAACTTTTTTACATTGGAAAGGTCGGTTATTAGCATCAGGGTGAGGCCTTTCTGAAGGAGATCTAATTTCGACCATCCTGTCCTGTTTTTGAAATAAAGTACCGCCACGGTATCAGGCGTGCTGATAGTCTTGAGGGCCTGTTCTTGCTCTAATGCCTGTTGTGCCCACAATTTTAAGCTCTCAGTCACTACCTGGCCGGCCCATGACGAAGATGTTAGCCCAACCCAAATCAACACAACAATTAAACACTTGCTGAATAATTTTTTTTTCATCTTTAAAACCCCTCATTGTTGAAGGCCGGAGCCTTTTTATAGGGCTGAGGAACTTCTATCTGCAAATAAACTCAATCGACAATCTATTAGACACGTATTTTATCTCCTTTTAATGTCAGTTTGTCAATATTTTCGCATAATTTTTGACCGAGCCCCTACCGTCCGGCTGAATTATTTTTATTCAATAGATATCAAACGCACATGCAGCGGAGTTTCGCCGGGTTCGCTAATCTGAAGCTGTGCCTCCCACCCAAGATAATCCGGAAGGCTGACCCGAACTTCGTATTTCCCAATTGGAATTTCAAGGTTTATGGGGGTGTTCCCTTTAAATGAATCGTCTAAAAAAACTTGAGCCCCGGAAGGTGAACTGGTTACCATTAGAATTGCATCTACAGGTTTGTTACCCTCGATACGGGTCGATAAGGATGACGCCTGCTTTTTATTATTATATGCTCCAAAAAAATAGATTGTCCCTCCAAGAATAACTGCCGCCATTAGACCCATAATTAAAAAAGATACCACAGGCTTTTTTTTGGGGCTTATCGGTTTTCCTGGCAATAAAAGAGATTCTTTTGCCTGAAGACAGGTTTTAAGGGCATAGCCCATCTCCTTACTGGTTTGAAAGCGTTTATTCGGATTTTTAGACAGGGCTTTCATGATTAGATCAGAGAGAGACTGGGGGATGGAATCGTCAATTTTTAATGGAGCCACGGGGATATCATCTGTAATGGCCCTGAAGATTGCAGTAAAATGATCTCCCTCAAACGGTTTACGACCCACAATCAATTCATAAAGGATCACTCCGAGGGAAAACAGATCGGAACGTCCGTCGACCCTTTTCCCCATCACCTGCTCCGGTGACATGTAAAAAGGTGTCCCCAAAATCACCCCTGCCTGGGTTTGTTGAGCTGCATTTGAATCTTCTGCGCGGGCAATCCCGAAATCGGTAAGTTTGACATTACCTTCATCGGTCAAAATAATGTTTGATGGTTTAATATCCCTGTGAACAATCCCCTTTTCATGAGCATAGCCAAGGGCATTTGCAACCTGTAAAGCAATATCAACGATTTTCTCGACACTTAATTTTCCACTACGAATCACTTCATTAAAAGGTTGCCCCTGAAGATATTCCATGGCTATGTAAATGGTTCCATGGTCTCGCCCTACATCATATACTGTGACGATGTTGGGATGAGAAAGTCGACCGATGAATTTTGCCTCTTTAAAGAACCTTGACACAAAATCTTTACTGACTACTCGGTCCTCCCGTAACACCTTTAAAGCAACAGGCCGGTCGATCTGAGGGTCGTGGGCCTGGTAAACCACACCCATTCCGCCTTTGCCTAATTCTTTTATAATTTCATATCGTCCGTATCGCATGGATAAATTCCACTTTGAAGTTTTACAGAATATAAACAGGGCTCATTCTACTTCAGAGAGAACAATTGTAATATTATCCTTCCCACCCGAGTGTTTGGCCACTTCAGTTCCTTGCCTTGATAACGGTATGTTCGGCTGTCACCTATATGCCCAACAACAAATCCTTTAGAGCGGAACGTCTGGAATTCTGCTGTACAGCCCATACCCTTGTAGAGGGGATTCATGGCTACATTCATCTTAATTTATTATAATATTAAAGTTATTGTCAAGAATCTTCCCCTGCTCAGCGCCGCATTGTAAATAACTATAGTTGCAACCCAATAACCTGTTTTGTTTCTCCGGAGAAGGTATGGGCGGTCAGACTTTATAGTTGACCCAATCGAACCTCGGTGATAGAAAAAGCGTTGAGGAGTTGAGAAATTGAGGGATTCAGGAAAATATGGATTTGATTGTAATGAATTATAAAGCTGTAATTTTCGATCTGGACGGCACTCTCCTTAATTCGCTTGAGGATATTGCAGACTCGGCGAACAGTGTTCTTTCAAACCATGACCTTCCCACCCATAAACCTGATGATTACAAAATATTTGTCGGGTCAGGCATAAGCGAGCTAATGAGCCGAGCCCTGCCTGAAAAAGAAAAAGATCCAGATACAATTGATGATTATGTCAAAGAATTTAGAGAAGAATATGCCCGCAACTGGAATGTAAAAACAGAGCCCTATGCGGGTATTGCCGCAATGCTTGATGAACTGGTATCAAGGAAAATAAAGATTGCCGTGCTGTCCAATAAACTGCATGCATTCACAAAACAGTGCGTGGATGAACTTCTTCCCCGCTGGAAATTCAATATTGTTATGGGCCTTCAAAACGATATTCCTCCAAAACCCGATCCCACAAGCGCGTTGCAAATAGCAAAGCAATTAAATATCGACCCACTGCATATACTTTATGTTGGAGATTCAGATATAGACATGAAGACAGCCCTCGCAGCATGCATGCATCCAGTTGGTGTGCTGTGGGGTTTCAGAACAAAGAAAGAGTTGCAGAAAAATGGAGCAAAGACCCTGATAGAAAAACCGCAGGAACTCCTTGATCTAATTGAGTAATGCTGGTAATAATGATTTTTGCAGTGATCGGAATGTTTCTTGTGCCCAATCCAGCAGTTGCAAGTGGTATTGCTTTTAATTATAATGGTGCAGACTATGTAAAGCTTTTTTGCGCCACTAACAGAGTTTGTATATTATCAACCATAGTGCCTGCTAAACTCATAGAGTGCGTGGGCGAAAGGAGAGTAAAATGGCGGAAAGTGTATACAAGATAATCGAGTTGGTTGGAACAAGCACCGAGTCATGGGAAAAAGCTGCGGCTGCTGCTGTGGAGAAGGCCTCGGAGTCATTACGTAATCTTCGCATTGCTGAGGTAGTCGAACTGGATATGCAATTGGCGGACGGAAAGATCCTCGCTTACCGCGCAAAGGTCAAGGTATCCTTCAAGTATGAAAGCGGGGACTGAGGGGGGCAGCATAATTTTGGTGCCGAATTAAATCAGTTCCTTAATTATCTGAAAGTCTATAGTTGGAGGACATGTGAGCTATGTAGCTCATTTTCAACCGCAGTGTTGATGCAAATAGATGGCTGGAGGAGTGTCCTAACTATTAGCCAGTCCCATGTGTGAGACAACAAACTCCTCACAGAAAACACCGTTATAAAGACCATCACGGTTTCCCTCGACATAAAGCCCGTTGCCTTCACTGCTTGCAACCGAAAAACAGCAGCAGTCGGAATATCGTTCATTGATCTCTCTGATTGTGTCGGGATTACCTATGATAGTCACGTTTGAGGAAGATAACTGCTCTGGTCTGAAATCTGAAATGTCCTGAATAATATCCGGCATAATGCGGACATTTCTAAATGTTTTAACAACGGCTTCCAGATAATCGATATTTTTTTTGATCAGCACAGTGCTGCTATCCTTAAAGTCGATTTCTTGCTCCGCCTCCTGATAGGCTGGAAAGGTAATGCTGAAAATCAGTCCGTGTTCATTATGCGGAAGGAAATTTTTTGACGCTACGTTTATGTGCCCGCCATGTCCCTCAATAATGGATCGAGCAATTGACAAGCCAAGTCCAGTGCCCGTCTTTTTTTGGCTTGTATAGAAGGCATTGAAGATATTTTTGAGATTCTCGAAATTGCAGCCAACTCCGTCATCCTCAATAGCAATCAGTTTGACAAAAGGGGCATCAATGATTTTCACCACCACGCGGGTTGCCTGCGCTTCAAAGGAGTTTCTAAACATATTGAGAAAAACCTGCTCTAGTTTCTTCCGGTCCCCATACACGGTCGTATCCTGATCCATATTGATAAAGGCGAAAGAGTCGATTCTATTTGGAAAATAGTCGTGAACGCAGTGGCAGATCAGCTCGCATATGTTCAGAGGCTTTTTTTCCTTGAGGATCTTCGCTTTAGAAAAATCAAGCATCTCATTGCTAAACTCAGTCAGACGGTTTATCGACATTATGATTTTTTCAACTATAGGCCTGAGTCCGTCGTTCAGGGCGGTATTATACTTGAGAAGCTCTGCAAACCCCAGGATCACCGTCGCATAGTTCCTCACCTCATGATTGATGATGGCTGAGGACTTGCCGAGCTCACTGAGAGAGCGAGCTTCTTCGAGTTCTTTGTAGGCCATCTGGAGCTTTGCAAAGGATTTTTCTCTTTCATTGATAATTAAGATGAGACGATCAGCGAACGAGTAGCTTAATATGGCGGAAAGTCCAATAACGCCAAAAATGGTATAGCTGGGCAGATTCAGAGCCAAATCCGTTCTGAAGAGTATCAAGAGATCCATGATACCGCATATAGAAAGAAGCAGAAATCCTATCAAATGGAAAAAGAGGCTTTTTCTTTCCGAAGCGCTAAGATGCCTCAATTTATGTACAATCAGATAATTTATGTACAGTATTGATAGAATAATATATGGAGCTACGGTCACCTGATATAACGCCTTTGTGCCGACAAAGCCATCCTCTTGAACAAACATGAATCCGCCGAAAACCAGAAAAGAAAAAACAAGCCCTATAAACAAAAGTCCTTTAATGATCAAGATATTTTTCGATTTCGTTAAAATCATTAAATACCAGACTATGCATGGAACGATGAAGAAATAGAGTATATGTTGGAGGCTGCTCCACCAGACTTGATGCGGTCTCCACAGATCAATCGCTGAAAATGCGGCTAAAAGCATTATCACAATGCCGAAATACAAAAAGCTGCGATCAAGCCGTGTCCTGAGTTCTAACAAACTAAATAGAACGCCAAAAACGAGCAGGACGATGCAAATTCCTTGCAAGACCAAGATAATCATAAAGTAATAAGTATTTGCTTTTGGGAGATCCAGGGCTAAGATAGCAAATTAGGTTAGTCGCTCCGCCCCCCCTCTCCTTTTTTAACTAAATTGAGCGATTTTTTACTCGATCTGCACCAATCTTTTGCGCATCAAGGACTTGCGAAAAGTCTCGATATATCCATTGGTATGCCTACGCTTTTCGCAAATCTCACTGCATCAAGATCTCGGCACATTTCTTCGCAAAAAAACACTCAACTTAGGTTTTATAAAACATTACGTCAGTGACTCAGGAACAGGACGATATAATTTTTTAAATTACTATTAAAAATGGAGGATGTCAAGGGAGAGAAATGACCAAAATCCAGATATACCGGCAAACCTGCCAGAGCTGTCATGCCTGTTGTGATTTTTTCAGATTCATACTTGAAAGGAAGAATGCCTTGTGCCATAATACTTACACTTCGTTGATGATAGTTTTTGTTTGGTAAAATCAATCTATCACCCTGATTTTACAGGGTCAACGAGGTTTTTTTACTTTTTTTATGGTGAATCAAGGTATTCAACGTTCATAAAGTTGGATTTGTTATTGCTGGTGATTATGCTTTGGCTTTTCGTGGGCTCAAACTTTAGAATCATAACTTGCGAGAAAAGGATGTCGGATCTAAGAACCGGAAGACGAAAATATTACGATATATTCTCTCATGTGTACGACAAGTTTATCCAAATGCATTCTCGCCGGGATGAAAAAGATACACGAGATGTACTGGTGGAAATGGCTGAACTCGGTGAAACACCTAATCCTTATATTCTGGATATCTGCTGTGGCACAGGATCTGTCATTTTGGCGTTTGCTAATAACTATCCGGCAAGTCTTACCGTTGGATACGATTTTTCCCGCGGGATGTTGCTTAAAACTAGGAAGAAGCCAGGTGCTCAAAAGGTGATATTGATTGAAGGAGATGCGATATCGTTGCCGTTTGCAGATGAAAGCTTTGATCTGATTACCTGCTCCCATGCACTGTATGAATTAAAAGGACAGACTCGACAAAACGCTTTGCGTGAAATGAAGCGGGTCATCCGATCTGCCGGAGTAGTTTTAATCATGGAACATGAGGTGCCTAAACGTCCCCTTATTAAGTTCCTTTTTAACCTCCGGATGGCGGCCATGGGATCTGCTGACGCCAGAGAATTTGTTAGTAGCGGACTGGCTCCGTTTACCAAAATTTTTTCACACGTTTCGTTTGCCCATTCCCCATCTGGGAAAAGTAAACTTATTATGTGTCGGAAGCATTTGGTAAAAATGTAGAATAAACTCAATATACAAGAAAGGAAAAATATCATGGCGATAAAAAAGTGGGCTACTCCACCGGAAATGCAGATCGACCCGGAAAAAAATTACCAGGCAGTCGTAGAAACCGACAAGGGAAACATAGAACTTGAGCTCTATCCCCAATACGCACCCAAAACGGTCAACAACTTTGTCTTCCTGGCAAGGGAAGGTTTCTATGATGGGGTATCGTTTCACCGGGTGATCAGCGATTTTATGATCCAGGGCGGAGATCCGACGGGTACCGGAAGTGGAGGCCCAGGGTATCAGTTTGAAGACGAAGTAGAAGGAAATCCGCTGAAGCACGAGACATGTGTGATCTCGATGGCAAACGCCGGGCCAAACACAAACGGAAGCCAGTTCTTCATTACGCATTCGCCGCAGCCTCACTTGAACGGCAATCATACGGTGTTCGGAAAAGTAATTGTGGGACAGGAGATCGTTGACGCAATCCGCCAGGATGATCGGATGGTCAAAGTGGAGGTCAAAGAAATATAGAACGAGTTTTGAATTCGCTTCGGCAACTGGGACAAATATAGACTTTCAGATAAATAATTTCACAAGGATAGAAGGAGGAAGGCGTATTAGTTATACGTCGACGACTGATAACGCAGTGAAATTATTTATCTGAAAGTCTATAGAAAGGAGGTAGATATGCATATGAAGGTAACGCGCAGAAAATTTATCCAAATTTCCGGCGCGGCTGCGGCTGGACTTGCTGCTGTGCAGTGGGATGCGGGGCGATTGTGCATACCAGCAAAAAAGGCGACGGTCGTGTCATCAACATCGAGGGTGATCCTGACCATGTGATAAATCGTGGGACCCTGTGCAGCAAAGGAGCCGGACTTTCCGGATTGATCGAAAATGAAAATCGCCTCCTTGAGCCCATGTACCGGGCGCCTTACTCTAATGAGTGGAAGCAGGTATCATGGGATTGGGCGCTAAGCGAAATTGCCAAACGCGTCAAAAAGACCCGTGATGCCGATTTTACCAAAAAAGATGCCAAAGGTCAGATAGTTAACCGGACGACCGCCATTGCCTCGGTTGGAAGCGCTGCCATGGACAACGAAGAGTGCTGGATCTATCAGGCATTAATGCGCTCTCTTGGGCTTGTCTATATCGAACATCAGGCCCGTATCTGACATAGCGCAACTGTCGCGGCTCTGGCAGAGTCGTTCGGACGTGGCGCAATGACTAATCACTGGATTGATCTTAGAAACAGTGACTGCATACTGATTATGGGCAGTAATGCTGCGGAGAACCATCCCATATCATTCAAGTATGTTACAGAAGCACAAAGAAATGGGGCAAAAGTTATTAATGTTGACCCCAGATTTACCAGAACATCCTCAAGGGCGGATATCTATACT
>JAFDFV010000386.1 GCA_019309665.1 Deltaproteobacteria bacterium
AGTGTTTTTGCTGCCATTGCGCTGTTCCCCTTAGCATTTTTAAGAGCATCAATTATCATTTCTTTTTCAAGATTTGCTACAGCCTCATCCAGGGACAGAGCCGGCAGGGTGTTTGATTCGGATCCTGTCTGCAATGTTGGAGGAAGACAATAACTGTGTATTACTCCCTCTTCGCATAAAAGTACAGCCCGTTCGATGCAGTTTTCAAGCTCCCTGACATTCCCAGGCCAGTGATAATCCATAAGCATGTCAATAGCAGGTGTGGAAAACCTTTTGATGTTTTTGTTATTTTCCTTTGCATATTTTTCAAGAAAGTAGTCGCTTAAAAGCAAAATGTCTGTTTTTCGTTCCCTTAAAGGAGGCATATAGATGGGAAAAACGTTAAGCCGATAATAAAGATCATCTCTGAAAGCCTCTTCTTCTATAGCCTTTTCCAGGTTTTTATTGGTAGCTGCTATTATGCGTACATCTGACTTTATGGTTTTATATCCCCCAACGCGTTCAAATTCTTTTTCCTGTAATATACGCATGAGCTTTACCTGAACGTCAATGCCTATAGATCCTATTTCATCCAGAAATATTGTTCCTTTATTAGCCATCTCGAATTTGCCCAGCTTTTGTTTAATGGCACCGGTAAAGGCTCCTTTTTCATGCCCGAAAAGCTCACTTTCTATAAGGTTTGAAGGAAGTGCCGCACAGTTTACTTTAACAAATGGTTTTTTGGATCTATTGCTGTCATAATGTATGGAGTTTGCCACAAGCTCCTTGCCGGTTCCGCTTTCTCCTCGAATCAATACTGTTGCATTACTTTTGCAAACTTGAGTGATCATCTGAAAGACTTCTCTCATCTTGTTGCTGTTTCCGATAATATCAGTAATTCGGTATTTCTTTTTCAGTTCGCTTCTAAGTCTTCTGTTTTCTTCTCTAAGTTGTTCCTTTTCAAGATGGATTGTTTCCAGATTAACTACATGCCTTGCAATCATCGTGGCTAATACAGAAATAAGTTTTTTACCGTTCTCTAAAGAATAATTTTCGTCATATGTTTTATCTACGCTGATAGCTCCTATAATCTGGCTGCCTTTTGTTACCGGTACACATATGAACGAAAGCTCATTGCCATGTTTTGACTTTCTGGAAGCAGTACGGTCAAGAAAGAGAGGCTCCTCGCTTATTTTGGGTATTACTAAGGCTTTGCCTGTTTCAATTACCCTGCCTGTGATGCCCTCACCCAATTTGTATTTTCCACTTTTCATGGCGGCCATGGAAAGGCCGTGAGCAACCTCTATGTTTATCTCATTACGCAGTGGATTAAGAATAGTAATGGTTCCACGGATCATGTCCATTGAGTCGGACAGAATATCTAAAACCTTATATAAAGATTTTTTAAGATCCAGGTGTTCATTTAGGGTTTTGCTTATTTTATAAAGCAGGGTAACATCTTCTATCCGTTTCATGGCACACATTTTTGCAAATTCCTCGATGCTTGATTTAGGTTCAAGTAAAAATACTTGACAAAATAAATAAATACAACTAAAAAAGTTTTGAATAAAACATGAATGAAATTCTGAACAATGGCGTTCGGAATTTTTTTATTTATTTATAATGAAGACAAAGGCGTCTTTTCTTATTTTTAGGAAAATGGCGCTTTTTTTATTTCAACCTAAGTTGAGCGATTTTTTGCGAAGAAATGTGCCGAGATCTTGATGCAGCAAGGTTTGCGAAAAGCGTAGGCATACCAATGGATATGTCGAGACTTTTCGCAAGTCCTTGATTTAGGTTAAAAAACACTAAGAAGGAGGAAAGCCGATTATGTCGTTTAGCAAACCTAATAGAAGTGCTGCTACTCTTACAACCACCAGAGTAACTCCGGCACCTGTATCTGGAATTTGTGTTACCTGTGTTGATGGTTGTGAAGGCCCATGTGAAATTGGTCGATCTGCTTTAAAAGGTAGAGAGGTACTTTATCCGATGCCTTTTGGTCAAATTACAGCCGGATCTGAAAAAGATTATCCAGTAGATTTTTCGCATTTTAATATTCAGGGAACCGCTGTTGGCGCGGTTGGAATTGAAGCTGATTCAGATAAAGCTACATTTCCTGCAGTAGATACTGCAACAACTGTGGGTGCAGACAATAGCATAAAACTTAAGTTTCCTGTATTTACCGGTGCTGTTGGATCAACCGATATCGCCAGAATCAACTGGGATGATGTGGCTGTTGGCGCTGCTATTTCAGGAGTTTTAGTTGTTGTTGGAGAAAATGTTTGTGGAATGGATCCTAAGGCCGAATTTTCAAACGGCAGGATTTCCAGATCTCCGGAAATGGAACGTAGGGTTGATTCATACAGAAAATGGTATGACGGTCATGGCGGTATTATTATTCAGGCTAATGTTGAAGATACTAAATTAGGTGTGCCTGAGTACGTTATTGAAAAGTTGGGTATTGAAATATTTGAATTAAAATGGGGGCAGGGGGCCAAGGATATAGGTGGCGAAGTTAAGTTGCCGTCAATTGAGAGAGCCATGGAACTGAAGGAGAGGGGTTATATAGTTCTCCCGGATCCAACTAACCCTGCGGTTCAGGAGGCTTTTAAGACAGGCGGTATAACTGAGTTTGAGCGTCATTCACGCCTTGGCATGGTTGATGAAGATAATTTTTATAAATCAGTAGAGAAACTTCGTTCTGTTGGTGCAAAATATGTAACTCTGAAAACCGGTGCATATCGTCCGGCAGATCTGGCTCGGGCAATTAAATTTGCATCTAATGCAAAGATTGATCTTTTGACTATAGATGGAGCCGGTGGTGGGACAGGAATGAGCCCATGGCGCATGATGAATGAATGGGGTATCCCCACAGTACAGCTTGAATGTTTAACTTATCAGATGTGCCGGCGTTTAGCATCAAAGGGGGCCTATATTCCACCTATAGCTATTGCAGGCGGACTATCTCTTGAAGATCATATTTTTAAGGCAATTGCTTTAGGAGCACCTTATGTAAAAGCCATATGCCTTGGTCGCGCTATTCTCACTGCCGCTATGGTAGGTAAAACTCATGGAAAATTGATGGCTGAGAAAATGGAGCTTGAAGGTGAAGATGTTGAAAAAGGCTATCTTCGTCTATTTGCTGTTGGTGCAGAGCTTAGGGAGCGATATGGAAAAGATTTCAGCAAGCTTCCTGCCGGGGCAATAGGCATGTATTCTTATATAGACAGGCTTAAGCAAGGACTTCAGCAATTTATGGCCGGAGCAAGAAAATTTGCTTTAAAACATATTGACCGTAATGATATTGTTGCCCTGACAAAAGATTCCGCTGAAATTTCAGGAATTCCATATGTTATGGACTCTGATGCGGAAGAAGTAGATAAGATTTTAGGTTAATTATAAAAATAATATAACCGTTTACGGTTTACAGTTATCGGTTCACGGTTGAAAAAAATAGAAGGTAGGGGAGAATTATGGGGTCCTTTTTTGAAGATTCTCCTTTTGTTCCCACGCTTCTGCGTGGGAACGAGAAAGAGTTGAAATCAATATCCAAAATGCTTCAATGGTTGCATAGTTCATTAAAAAAAACTGTTAACTGTAAACCGACAACCGTGAACGGTTACAAAATAATAAAGGAGATCAAAACATGCTAAATGTTATATGTAAACATAACTGCAAATCCTGTTATGCATTACCAGTATGTGCAGTAGGTGCAATTATAGACCAGCAGGGTTCTATTTATGTTGATACTGACAAATGTATTGGCTGTGGTTGTTGCCGTACTGCCTGTGTTGCATTCGGCTATGATCAAGCCTTGAGAGAAAAAACAGTCGATTGGCTTAAAGGCGCTGCATAATTTGTAACTACTCAGGTTCACGGTTCCACGGTTCACGGTTCACGGTTAGAGAGCGATGAAGAAATCAAGACAACCAACCGTGAACCATGACCTAACAACCTGAGTAGTTACCATGCTTTAATCATTACAAAGTTTATTAAAAAAACTGTGAACTGTGAACCGTTACTATAGTTGTTACAGTTTTTAATATAAGGGGATTGAGAGATGAATGGCTGGATCGGTCGTTGTTTAAGAGTAAATTTGACCGAAGGAAAACACCAGATAGAGAAGCTTGATACTGATGCTCTTGAAAAGTACCTGGGCGGACGGGGTCTGGGAGTAAAAGTTTTTACTGATGAAGTTGATCCCAATATAGATCCGCTTTCTCCTGAGAATAAGCTGATATTTTGTTCAGGCCCGCTTGTCGGCACAGGAGCAATAACAGGTGCTTCATGCAATGTGATAACCAAATCTTCACTTTCAGGTGCCGGATTTGACATGGTTATAATAGAAGGTCAATCCGAGTCGCCGGTTATTCTTTCTATTATAGATGATAAAGTAAAACTTGTTCCCGGCCTTGAGTACTGGGGACGTTCAACTGCCGAGACTGAGGAGCTTTTTAAAAAGAATCTTGGTGATCAATGGATGGCGCGGGAAACTTTTTTAGTATCAATTGGTCCTGCCGGAGAAAAACTTCTTCCTTTGGCCAATTTGGTAAATGATAGATTCCTCTCAGTTGGAGGTGCCGGGATTGGTGCGGTAATGGGGGCTAAAAATCTTAAGGCCATTGCTGTAAAAGGACAGCATTCATTACAGGTTGCTGATGGCAGTCGGTTTGTGCAGGTGATTAATACTCTGATCAATAAACTCAACAGCGCGCCTTTAACATCACAATCAATGCCTCAGTGGGGGACGACATTTTTAGTAGGACTTTGTTATCAGAAAGGCATTCTTCCCAGAAATAATTTTCGCAGCACCTCCCAGCCATTAAAGAATGTAGGCACCGAAGCTTTAAACAGCGCTTTTGCATTGAGAGGGCGCGGGTGTTTTGCCTGTCCTATTGCATGTATTAAAAAAGCAGATGTAAAATATTCCGCTTTTGAAGGAAAAGGAATGGTTCCGACCTATCTTGCGATAGGTACTTTGGGATTCAATTGCGGTATAAGCGATCTTTCAGCAATCGGTGTGATGAGTGTGCTGTGTGGTGAAATGGGGCTGGATCCTGTAGCCACGGGAGGCAATTTCGCGACTGTTATGGAATTGGTTGAGAAAAAGGCAGTTACTCCCGAGGAGTTAAAAATAGATATTTCATTTGGCAATGCCGATTCCATGATTGAAGCAATAAGGTTGATTTCAACAAAAAAGGGTTATGCCAAAAGACTTGGCCAGGGAGGAATGGCAATCTCCGAGTCTTTTAATATGCCGGAAATTTTTATGGGTGTAAAAGGTTTTTCTCTATCTCCTTTTGATCCACGGGCTATTCAGGGAATGGGTCTCCATTTTGCCACATGTAATTATGGGCCGCATCATTTATATAGCTATACTTTTATTGATGAACTTCTCAATGTTCATGAGAACCTCGATCCATTAGAGACTCAAGGCAAAGCAGCATTAGTAAAGAGATATCAGGATACTTCTGCCGTTGTGGATTCACTTGGTCTATGTAACTGGCCTTTGATGGGGTTAAAATTTAATAATTATGTTCCCATGGTAAATAGCTGCCTGGGCACAAATTATAAGGCCGATGATCTGTTATCTATAGGTGAAAGGATTTGGAATATAGAGAGAATATTTAACATGAAAGCCGGCTTCAATATGAGCCACGACACTCTTCCCGAACGTTTTTTTAAAGAACCAATCCCGGATGGACCTGCTGAAGGCCAAATCAGTCGTGTTAAGGAAATGCTTCCGGAATATTATCAATTAAGAGGATGGAGTGAGCAGGGGGAGCCTCTCCAGGAGAAATTACAGGCGCTTGGACTGGAGGAATAATATAATGCCGAGAATAAAGATAGATCATACCAAATGTACTGGTTGCAGGCATTGCGAGGCTGCATGTTCACTTAATCATGTGGCTAATACAGTAAATCCAAGGCGGTCACGCATAAGAGTTATGAGAGACGGCAACAGATATTATCCTGTGATAGCAGGTCCTTTTGTGGATGCCGCATGTACTTCCAAACAGTATATTGTTATTGGTGATCAAACATATGATATGTGCGCATTCTGCAGGGCATCATGCCCGGAAAAACCTTATTTTATTGAAGCTGAAACCGGAATTCCTTTAAAGTGTGATTTCTGCGGCATACCACCGAGCCCATCTTGCGTAAGGTGGTGTAATACCGGGGCGCTGGAACTGGTAGAAGATTAAACACATAGTTGAGTCAGGGCTACGTCATTTAAGCTGATAACCTGCTGACTTAACGAGAATTGTTAACTTATGGGATTTTCTATAAATTCGAAGCACGAAGCACGAAATCCGAAACAAATACGAATGAGCAAAATCCAAAATTCTAAACGGGTTGAGCCCCGCAAATATTGGATAACTGCCCGAAATGTTTTGGTCATTTGATATTCGAAATTAGATATTGTTTCGAGTTTCGGATTTCGATATTCGGATTTTGAAAACGGTAATATTTGTCTCTATGCTGACGAATAAAGAAGTTGGTTACTATGAAAACTCAAACTTACAATAATAAGCTTATTGGTGCTGTAATGGTTGTCGGCGGTGGAATTACCGGAATACAGGCGGCTATGGATTTGTCTGAAGCCGGTTATTATGTCTATCTAATTGAACGGTCATCTGCCATAGGCGG
>JAFDFV010000387.1 GCA_019309665.1 Deltaproteobacteria bacterium
CTCGACAAGGCACAAGTAAGTCCACATCTTCGCGTTTTTATGGATATTCCCATCATTATCTTTTATATCTATTTGATCAGGCAGGTCCAGCATATCCCAGAAGCTTTTAGCCCATGGTCCTGCCCCAATTATTACATAATCGCATTTAATAGTTCCTTTTTGAGTTTCAACAGCAGTCACAGTATTATTATCTGTTTTCAGTCCAGTCACCTTGACTCCTGTAAGGATCCTGACACCTTCGCTTTCTGCTTTATCAGCCAAACGATAAAGTGACTTAGTATTGTGTGCATACCCACCTTTTAATTCATGCAAAACAGATGTAATGTTTTTAGCCTGCCAGTCATGAAAAATATTTTCTCTCATATATTTCAGACATTCTTTTTCTCCCTCAATAAACAATGAATCATAGCCTATCTCCTGCTGCTGCTTATGAATTTCAGAAACATCGGCATGCATAGGTTCGCAGGATATCTGCATATAGCCTACCGGATGATAGCCGTATCCTTTTGCATCTTCTTCCCAAAGGGCAACGCTATGAGCCATGAGTTCCCGCATGGCCGGCTGAAAATAGTTGTTTCTTATAATACCACAGGCAATTCCTGAAGCACCGGCTCCGATTGCTGCCTTATCGATAACAAGAATATCTTTGCCGGAACCGACTTTTTTTTGTTTTAATTCTTTTGATAGATGATATGCGGTGCTCAATCCATGTATGCCGGCACCTACAATTACATACTTATATTTTGTTGGAAATGACATTTAATATACCTCAGCTTTTTAAAACGAATTCAAACTTACGGATTTGTTTTGAACCGCAGAATATCGAACAAGGAATTATGAATGTCGAAGTAAGGTATTCTATCATTTTTACTACTATAAAAGATAGAGCGTAGCGATTCCACAATTCATCATTCGAAATTCCTTGTTCGATATTCGATATTCAAAGCGCTAAATTATTACGAAATTAGTAATTTGGCCTTTATGCTTTTGTACTGTTCTCCCCAATTTCAAGTTTCAAATTTCAAGTTTCAAACCGTGAACGGGTACATTATTTAAAAGGATCCCATCTAACGGTTTGTTTCTCATAGGAGGGGGGAAATTGTTTTAAAAATTCATCATAGTAATACAATTCTTTAAAAGAAGCGAATGGCAACCCATAAGCTGCTTTTGGTCTTATTTTGAATTCCTTGGGATCAATTTTATTGGAGATGAGTTCATCCATGATATCATCCATGCCAACACCCATGGCAAACCTTAGTTTTTCACGATTTGCTATTTTTTCAGGAAGGATATCTCTAAAAGCCTCTCTCAGGATGTACTTTTCAATCTGTTTTTCTCCATAGATTTTCCAGCTCATGGGAATCTTCTGGCTGAAATCAACTATTTTTTTATCTAAGAATGGAGTTCTATACTGAACTCCATTAGCCATCCATGCGCGATCCAGTCGTCTTAATGCGGTATTATAAGATATTTCCAACAGCTTTTTTGCCAGCCGTTCTCTTTGCTCATCACTTTTAACTTTTGGATTTTTCAAAACCATACGATAACCGCCAAAAAGTTCATCAGCCCCTTCTCCCACAAAAATGCAGTTAGTGTATTCTTTAACCTTTTTAGATACATAATAATTGGAAATAATACCGGAGATACAGTCTTCATCAAAGCTTTCCAGATGCCAGACAGCATCACTGATAAAATTTTCTACATCTGAATCAGAGATTAAATATATGTGGTGTTCGAGACCTAAAAATTTTGCCATTAATTTTGCATTTTCCAGATCAGGACCAGGAGCTTTTTTAACTGCACCGGTAAAAAGTTTTAGATTCGGATTAAATTCTTTGGCTATGGCTGCTATAATAGAACTATCCAGACCGCCGCTTAAAGAGATTCCACCAACACCATCCATTCTTATCTTAACTGCCTCTATTAAAAGATCTCTCAGAATATTTGTAGCCTCTTTTATATCATTAAATTCAGGCAATTCAGGAGAATAGGACTTAAATTCTTTCATTCCCTTCTTTGAGCTGTATAAGTTGCCTGGAGCAAGTTCCTGTATATTAAACTGAACATGATCCTTTAGCCCCTTCATTTCTGAACTAAAATAAAAAGTGCCATTATCTGAACCAAAAAACAGAGGTCTTGCGCCAACATGATCCCTTGCAAGAATCACTTCTTCATCCTTTTCAACGATTGCGCAAGAAAAGCTTCCATAAAGCCTTGAAAAACAATCTTTTTCATACTTTTCGTAGTATTGTTTAAAAAGTTCTATATCACTTTGACCTTCAGGCCTGTCATTGTAAAGCTCTCCGTCAAAAAGTATATAAGGAAGTTCTTCAATTGAAGTACAATAAGTTTTATCGGGAGTTAAATTGATTTCATTGGCTCCCAAAGCACCTCTATCATCTGTAAGAGTCCGTATGATGCTGTTGTCAGGGCCGCGATGGCGCATATACTTCAGCATTTTACCTACTTGCTTTGTCGAGTTGAAACTGATTTTTCCATGTTGTGATATAATACCGGCTATGCTTGGCATTTTTCAAACTCCTTAATTAATTGACAACTTAATTTACAAAAATTTTCCCAAGGTTTGCTGTAGTAAGCGGGTCGTCCATATACATTTTTAGGCCGTTGCGCTTTATAGATTCCATTCCTCTTTCGTCATATACCGGCATCT
>JAFDFV010000069.1 GCA_019309665.1 Deltaproteobacteria bacterium
CGACATTCGGATTTCGCATTTAGGCTTATTGAAAATACTTCTAATTGAGTAAGTTGGAATCTACTTTGACGTTTCCATTCTCCCTTAAGTTGCTGCGTCGATTTTATTCAGCCTTTTCTCAAGCTCACGTTTCAACTGATCTTTGGCAGGTTGCGCCTGCCTGAATATATGCTCTGCCTTGTGAAATTCCAGAACACGAACATCCGAAATATAAGGCTCTATATAGATATCAGGGCAGACAACACGCAGTTTCTGCCTGGTTATACTTTTCTCCATTATTTGAAAAGTGTTAAAAACAGCCTCCATCAGGGAAGGCATGAGGTCTGGACCTGCTGTCCTGTGTCCAATAACATCAATCGCAATAGTTAAATCACAATCATTTGGTAATATATCAAAAGGCACAGGATTTACAGCTCCGCCATCAATTAAGACCTTGTCATCTATCAATACCGGTGCAAAGATTCCGGGCAGAGATATGCTGGCCTGCATAACGGAAACCAGCTCACCGCCTTTAAAAACCACCTCTTCACGTGTCCAAAAATTTGACGTTACAACGAACAGGGGAATATCAAGTTCCTCAAAGGTTCGTGCAGAAATAGACCCAAACAAAAAATTGATAAAATTTTCAGCTTTTAGTAAACCAGCCCCATCAAACTTTGGCATAATGAAATCAAGCCACTTCAGGTTAAAAATATTTTTAATGCTATTACGTTCCGGAACTGTCAATGTGTTTAACAATTCTCGCAATTCCTTACCTGTCATGCCCGAACAGTAAAGTAAACCTGCAATTGCACCAATGCTGGCGCCACTGATGTAGGCAGGCTTAAGTCCCAGCTCGTCCAGGGTTTCCAGCATCAAAATATGGGCCAATCCTCTGGCGCCACCAGCGCCTAAAGCTATACCAATCTTTTCCATTACCTAAGGCTCCCTATAAATTCACCAACAGCTCCGACTCCCTCTTTTTCAACCAGCCTTATGGTCTGGGTGCCAATTACCGCAATATCTGTTTTTCCTTTTAAAAAGTCTATGTCATTTTTATCTTTTACTCCAAAACCAAGAGCTAACGGAAGATGAGTGGCCCTGCGGCATCTTTCAAGATATTTATCTAAATGTTCGGAAAAGTCTGTATCCAGGCCTGTTACTCCTTTTCTTGCCACGCAGTAAATAAAACCCCGTCCAAAAGATGCAAGGTAATTCATGCGTTCATCCGGAGTTGTGGGAGAAAAAATAAAGATTGGATCAAGATTATATTTTTTCATTGCATCAAGATAATCCTGCCCCTCTTCAGGTGGAAGATCCGGTACAATGGCGCCTTTCATATTTCTTTCGGCCATTGAAACAGCAAATCTGTCAATCCCGTATTTAAAAAGTATATTATAATAGCTCATAAAAAGAAATGGGATATCAAATGATTGTGTAACATTTTGGGCAAAATCCAGACATTTTTTTACTGTACTGCCCTCTGCCAGGGATTTCTGATTTGCATGAAGTATTACCGGGCCGTCTGCAACGGGTTCGGAAAAAGGTATCTGCAGCTCCATCAAATCAACACCCGCGTCAACCATTGTCTCTATTATTTTAAAACACTCCTCAAATGAGGGGTATCCGAGAACAATATGGGTCATCAGCAGTATTTTCTTTTCTATAAGCCGGCTTTTAAGGTATGACTCAAGCATTATACTCCTCCGCTTTTTTCTTGATAAACTCCTTCCATCTCGGGTCATCAAAGGCATCTGCAACTGTAAATATGTCCTTGTCTCCTCTTCCGGACTGATTGATCAGTATAATATCTTCTTTGGAAAGTTCTGGCGCTTCCTTGAATGCCTGAACAAATGCATGCGCTGACTCCAGGGCAGGTATCAGCCCTTCCTTTTTAATAGTCAAAGACATTGCATCAATCACTTCACGATCAGTAGCTGATTCAAATCTTACCCTGCCGGATTCCTTAAGATGTGCCAGAATGGGCGAAACTCCCACATAATCCAGGCCTGCTGCCACACTGTGTGTCTCTTTCATCTGTCCGTCGCTGTTCTGAAGAAAATATGTCTTATATCCCTGGGCAACTCCTATGCTCGCATCTTTAGAGGAGAGCCGGGATGCATGCAAGCCGGAATCAAGCCCGCGTCCTCCGGCTTCAATACCTACCAGCTCTACAGGATCATCCAAAAACCCTTTGAATATACCCAACGCATTAGAGCCGCCTCCCACGCAGGCATAAATGCGGGAGGGGAGTCTGCCCTCTTTTTCCAACATCTGTTTTCGCGCTTCTTTTCCAATAATTGACTGAAAATAAGAAACCATCTCAGGAAAGGGATGCGGCCCGCAGGCAGTGCCCAGAACATAGTGAGTCGTATCCATATTGCTTACCCAGTCGCGGAAAGCTTCATTTATGGCATCCTTCAATATCCTGGTTCCTTCTCGAACCGGTATCACTTCAGCGCCAAGTCTATCCATCCAGAAAACATTGGGACGCTGCCGCTGAACATCAACTTCTCCCATATATATGGTACATTTAAATCCGAATTTCGCAGCCATTGTTGCAGTTGCCACGCCATGCTGTCCCGCACCAGTCTCTGCAATGACCCTGGTCTTTCCCATTCTCTTTACCAGAAGCCCCTGCCCCATAACGTTATTTGCCTTATGAGCACCCGTATGATTCAGATCCTCACGCTTTATATAGATACGTGCGCCATTAAAGTAATTTGTAAGGTTTTCGGCAAAAGTAACAGGAGTCGGCCTGCAGGAATACGTTGACATAATATCAGTATATTCCTTCCAGAATGAAGGGTCGTTTTTTGCTTTAATAAACTTATCTTCGAGATCATCAAAGGTTGCGACAAGGATTTCAGGAAGAAAAGCCCCCCCGAATCCGTCATAGTAGCCTCGATTAATCATCTGATATTCCTCCTATCCCTATTTTTTAAACAGGCTCTGTGAAAATACAAAATGGTCAGTTCGACAAAAAAGTTCAGAATATATTGCGTTTTTTGCCTGCTCAAAGTGTAGAAACCGTTTTACCGCAAGTATGGGTACGCCTGAAGTGATATCCAGGTTTTTTGCTTTTTCCCCTGTTAAATACCCGATTCTAAAGTTTTGTTTCCCGCCCGTCGGACGCATATAATATTGCGACTCGACTATCTGTGAAAGAGACCGGCCCTGAAGATTAAATCGCTCTATACCTGAAAATAAACTCGCATGCAGATAAATATCCTCTATTAGAACCGGCATATCCTCAACCCTGCTGAGTCTTGAAAAAAAATAAACCTCCTGGCCTGAAAAAGGATTCTCAGAGTCATTTTCAACAGTCTCTATACGGATATCTTCTATAATCTGCGTTGTTATTGATATCCCCTTTTTGTGGAAAGACGAAATCGTTCCTGCAAGAGAAAAAAGGTCAACCTCTTTCCGGCTTTTTCCTACAAAAGTTCCTGAACCTCTCTTTCTTACAAGCATGCGTTTGCGAACCAGCAAATCCGTGGCCTGCCTGGCGGTGGGCCGACCGATGCCATAAGTCGCTGCAAGCCTGTTTTCAGAAGGAATCCTTGAGCCGGGCTGATATTCTCCAGAGCGTATTTTTGTAATTATTATATCCGCTAATTGATGATATAATGGTATAGGTGACTTTGAATTTAACATATGCAATTATCCGCAGATTACGCAGAAATATAAAACCAAATTAGTAAAGTTGTCAAGACAAATTTTACAAAAAACTTCAACATCCGATATATACCTCGGAAAATCACAAATTGCGCTTTTTTATTATGTTTTTTTCACCACAAAGGAATAAATATGGCTTCTCTCTCTGAATTTCTTGGATATTATAGAAAAGAAAATGAAGGCACAGAACAAAATGATGGAGCATGCCGTCAGGCGCTTGTGGTTTGACGGGGCTTCAGGCTGAGGTGCTCAGTTTAAGTCATTTTACGATACTGTGATAAAACGACCAGCAGAATTATACCGGGTATAATTAACGTGGCTGTTGTCCATAGCTCCATGGTATGCATTACAATCTGATTAACGGCAATAAATGACAGGTAAAGTATTATTGACCATTTCTTCATTTCCCAGAAACCGTATATACAGATCAAGATAATTACTCCTGAAAAACACAAATATGGTGGGTACCAAAAGCCGATGGACCATGCTTTATCATTGAAAGGGGCAAGAATTATACCTAATACATTAAAAATATACAAAGCACATATAATTGTAATAACATGAGGACGTTTAATGGCTTCAGATTCATTATTGGATTTTAACAGACTATCTTGATCCTTATTCGTAGTTTCTTCCATATTAATATCCCCTGTTTATACCTCGGAAGGTTATAAATTGCAAGTTGTGGCCTTTCGATGTATAATATAAATTTTTACCGTTGTAGTTGCGGTTTAAAAGTTATCACATTCAATCTATGAATGCAAATATCACATTGTTTGTTGTCCTGAATATGAGGCCTTCGTCCCCGTTCCTTAGCTTTTTAAAAATATATCCGCAGCCTCTTTGTTGCATAAGGCTAAAATGTTGCATAAAAATGAGTTTGATATTATTAGTCCGGTAGAATGACAATTTTTTCAAAAAATAACTATAACTGTCGTTTCATTGTATTTGTTGAAAGTAATGGAAAATATTGAAGCTTTAGCCGAAATTCTGAAAAAGTATAATGAAGCTTACAGAAAGGGAAAGCCGCTTGTAAGCGATCTCGAATACGACAGGCTTTTAGAAAAGCTGCGGAAACTATCCCCATATCACCCTTTTCTTTTTTCAGTAGAACCTGAAAAATTCGATGCCAAAAAAGAAGTAAGACATCCTGTGCCAATGCTTTCAACTGAAAAAACATACACAAAGGATGGCCTTGAAAAATTTATTGCCAGGGTTGATAAAGCAGCGAGTGAGATAGGTATTGCCGATATTTCATTCAGCGTAACACCTAAACTGGACGGCCTTGCCGGAAGAGATGACGGAACAATGCTTGCTACCAGAGGAAATGGTGAAGCAGGATACGATATCAGCAATTCTTTTAACAAGGGCATAATTCCTGATGGAGGCAGAGGACTTGGCCTTGGTGAATTGGTAATTGTCATGTCCTATTTTGAAGAACACCTGTCTGATGAGTTTGAGCATCCTAGAAATATGGTTGTCGGGATAATTAGTTCTGATACTTTAAACGAATTTGCAAAAAAAGCCCTTCAAGACAATATGGTTCATTTTGTCCCATATTCCGTTCTTCCAAAATGGACAGGCAGCGCTGGGGAACTTTTGGAAAACATAGAGCAAATCACAAAAGATCTTACAGCGAAAACAGATTACCCTATAGATGGAATGGTTGCCGAGGTTACCAATGAAGATATAAAAAACCACATGGGAGCTACAGCTCACCACTACAGATGGCAAATAGCCATAAAGACAAAGGGTGAAACAGCTATAACTACCGTTGAGGGCATTAAATGGCAGGTGGGAAGAACGGGAAACATTACCCCAGTATTGAAAATCAGGCCTGTTTATCTTTCAGGAGCTACAATCCGGAACGTCACAGCTCATCACGCAGGTCTTATACAAAAAAAACATATAGGCGTCGGGGCGAAAATTGAAGTTATTAGAAGCGGCGAAGTAATTCCAAAGCTTGAAAAAGTTATTGCAAAATCAGATGAAATTATAATACCTGAAAAATGTCCTTCATGCGGGACAAAACTCGAATGGAATAATGATTTTCTAAAATGCAATAATAGTTCATGCAAAGCTCAAATAGAACAAAGCATCAGCCACTGGTTTAAAACTCTTGGCAACGCGGACTGGTTTGGAATAAAAACAATCCAGAAGCTTGTTAAAAATGGTTATGACTGCCTTGAAAAAATATACGCTATGAGTGAAAATGATTTTAAAAGTATAGGTTTTGGCCCCGGCCAATCAAAAAATCTTGCAGCAGCCATTAATATAAGTAAAAACAAACCGGTTGAAGATTGGCGGTTTCTATCGGCATTTGGAATATCAGATCTCGGAAACGGCGACAGCAGAAAATTGCTTTCTCATATGAAGATGGAAGAGCTTATAGATGCAAAAGCGGAAGATATTAAAAAAATACCTAATTTTGGCCCAATTACAAGCAGTTCGGTCGAAGAAGGCATAAAAAAAATAAAAGATACAATATATCACATGCTGTCAATTGGTTTTAATCTTGAAAGAACACCTCTTGCAAAAGAACAAATTAATATAGATAGCGCAATTGCCGGAAAACATGTTGTATTTACCGGCAAAATGGATTACGGAAGCAGAGAAGAAATGCAGGAAAATGCGAGAAGGCTCGGCGCAGTGGTTCAAACCTCGATAAGCAGCAAAACTGATTATCTGATCTGTGGGGAAAAGGTTGGGTCAAGCAAAATTGAAAAAGCAAAAAAAATGGGTGTAATAATTATATCCGAAGAAAAATATAATAAATTGATTAATAAAATGTAACCCTGGACCTAACAACCCGTGTAGTTATAGACTTTCAGATAAATAATTCCACTGTGTTATCAGTCGTCGACGTATAACTAATACGCCTTCCTCCTTCTGGCCTTGTGAAATTAATTATCTGAAAGTCTATACCATATAGAAAGGAAATAAATTATGGCCATTACTAAAGCTAATGTTGTTGAAACAATCTGTGTTGCAAATGGATTTTCAAAAAAACAATCTATTGAAACGCTTGAAACTCTGTTGGAAATCATTAAGCAAGCACTTGAATCCGGCGAGGATGTTTTGGTCAGCGGGTTTGGAAAATTCTGCATAAGAAATAAAAAGGAACGAAAGGGCAGAAATCCTGCAACCGGAGAAGATATGATGCTTAGACCGAGAAAGGTTGTAACTTTCAGATGTTCCAACAAATTAAAGGATAAGATTAACGCAAACTAAGGAACGTGGACGAAATAACTTCCCCAACTATGCATCACAGCTTCAGGCCGCCTTTGTCCGGTCTCAAATCACAAAAATATTGAAATAGCTCGCTATTCCTTCAACTTTTGTGATATGAGATCGAACAAATTCGACCCAAATCTGTGCGCCTACTTGAGTAAGTTAATTCGTCCACGTTCCTAATCTTGTAAAACTGCTGATATGCAAACCGGATTAGAAGAAATTAAAGCAGGAGATAAGTATCCTGGCTGGGAAAAGCCTTTTGAAAACTCATTAATGGGCATAATGGACGGTGAGATTCAACTTCTGGTTTCATTACCTTATCCCAGAGAAATAGATATTGAAGATTTTAAGAATTTGACAGCATATGGAATCTACAATGAAAAATACCCGCTTACAATCTGGCGGTTTGGTAAAAACTTTTTGCTCCCGACTCCTTACAATCCTGAGTTTGAAAAGCAGTTCAAGCCAAATGATGTGGAAAAATTCATTTGTCAAAAGAACAGAATTATGACCAGGATTCTGATTGATCAAAATGGAATTATCAGGGTAATAAGTTTGGCTGAACTTAAAAGTGGTTTTATTGAAGACCTGCAAAAGGCATGGAGTAATTCAAAAACAGACTGGGGCGGATACAACGAATGGTTAAAGCGAATCTTCCGCAAGAATACATATAAAATATGGGAAAAGGTCAAAAAATACTAAGGAACGTGGACGAAATAACTTACTCAACTATGCATCACAGCTTCAGGACACCTTTGCCCGATTACAAATCACAAAAATATCAAAATAGCCCGCTATTCCATCAACTTTTGTGATCTGAGATCGAACAAATCTGACCCAAATCTATGCGCCTACTTGTGGAAGTTAATTCGTCCACGTTCAGTCGAGACTTATTTGATCTTGGGGCCAATCCTGCAAAATATATTATTTACCCTGGAGGGAATGCTTACTATATTGACGAAAAAGTAGAAAACAGGCTGAACTCTCTTTGCGTGAAGCCCGACTTTGATGAACTCGATAATATATTCTGGCGCTTTCTGAAGCCGGAAATAAAGCATGTTCTTGAAATGTTCAGTCAAAGAGCCGGACGCACGCAAAGAAAAAAAAGCGTAAATGAAAAAAGGGAAAATGCTCAGTTTCATCTGTTCGATAAAAGAAGAATTCATTTTTTAAGGTTCGGCAATATGGACCAGGGAAGAATTGGACGTATATCGCCTAAACTTTTCCAGGTGCTTCTCAATAAATCAAGAGACGAGATCGAGCAGTATTTTCTGGAATCGGAAGATATTCTCGATCCCTATGAATTGAAGCCATACGTTTATGTAATATTTGATCTACAGAGATTTTCTTCAAAGTTGACCGCAAAGACAATGCCTCAAGCTCTGGATCAAAAAAAAGTTGATGAGTATTTTATTGAAGAAATATGCAGCCTGAACAAAGACAGGTCTTTCTGGGCCGGAATGACAACCGGGCCGGAGTTAAATGAATATTTGATCCGATATATTATCATGTTTTTTGATAACGAATACGGTCAAAGCTATTTCTTACACGATCACATAAAGAACTTTATTGACGGCAAAAGATTTTATGCTCCACCCCCTAACAAAAGTTCAGTAACCTTAGATGAAGCGATAACAATATTCGATATAAAAAAAGACAAACTTAAGAAAATGAGTCGCCGCGGCTTAACGGCATTATACAGGCATATGGCTAAAAAACACCACCCCGATAAAGGGGGAGAGCATGATAAATTTATTAAATTAACTCAAGCATATAAGGAATTATTAAAAAGCAAAAATGCGTAACCCGTTATTTATACCTCGAAAGGCCACAAATTGCTCTTTTTCGCTGGCCATGAACACCAATAGCCTGCGCTATTCCGCACCTT
>JAFDFV010000388.1 GCA_019309665.1 Deltaproteobacteria bacterium
AGGGTATCAGATATTCTATATTCAGGAGATTGTTGATGCTCCTGGGAAGTCGCTTGAAGAGGCATCCCTTGAGATCGAAGATATACTTTATAAAGAAATAGTTGATAAGAAATTTAGTTCATGGATAGATGAACTTCGGAAGAGGTCTTATATAAAAACTATAAAATAGCCGGCAGGGATTAGGGGCAAGGGGTCGGGGATCAGGGTTATAAGATATGGTTGAAGATAAAGACTCTCTTTCGTTCGGTCATTCTCTTAAATCAATAATGCTTGAGAAAGGGATCAGTCTTGAAGAAATTTCAAATGAGACAAAGATCAGAATGGATACTCTCCTTTGAGTACATATATGCAAAAAACGGAAATAGAGAAAATTATTCAAGCAAGATTAAAAGATGCTGAAGTTTTGTTGGAGGCTTCACGTTTTGATGGCTCCGTCTACTTGTGTGGGTATGCGATTGAACTTGGTTTAAAAGCAAGAATATGCAGAACCCTTCAGTGGGATGAATATCCGACTAGTGGTAAGTACAGTACATTTAAAACGCATGACCTTGATGTGCTTCTTCACTTGACAGGATTAGAAGACAAAGTGAAATTAAAGTATATGGCAGAATGGTCTATTGTTGCGCAATGGAATCCAGAAGCACGTTATAAACCAATTGGAAATGTTCAAGAGGCTGATGCCAAAGACATGCTGGATTCTGCAAAGGAACTTATAAAACAATTATGATGAGAGAGCAAATAGAAAAACTTCAAAATGTAGAAAAAAGCCTTAGTGAGTCGAAAGGTCGATTTGAATTATTTGCGCTGTTTTTAAGAGAAGACTCCCCTAACAAATGGGATCTATTAATTTCAGCTGACTGGGCAATAGCTGACAAAAAGGCTTCAATCAATATTATAATTGAAGAAATTCGAAAAGTATTATCTGACAAAGAATTACTTATGTTATCTCGTCTTATAATTCTCGATAAAAATGATGCGGCACTGAAAGCTATACACAAGGCAATGCACGTTGAACATGGATTAGCAGAGATATCGGATAGTAATTTTTTGGGTTTGGCTATTAAGCATGCTTTTTTAATAACGTCGCGAAGAGAAGATCATAACAAAGTCCCGGTAAAAAATTATGCTAAGTGAACGCAATAAAATACTTGTTGAAAGCATCAAAAGATTGTTGAGAAGAGATGCTACAACTCATCTGCGCAAGATTGTAGACAAGACACATGCGGCTGACATGTCTGTTGTGTTCCGTTCTTTATCGCTTCATAACCAGCGCAAGCTCTTTGATATGATAAAGGACGCACAGCAAAAGGGTGTTCTTTTCAGCGAGCTTGATGAAGATATATTTTCTGACTTCATAGAAGGCATGGATTTGGACGAAATTGTCGAGATCCTGGAACAAATGCCAACAGATGATGTTGCCGACATAATAGGACGACTGCCAAAGGAAAAGTCTGATGCCATCCTCGAGAAGATGAAAAAAGAGGGATCTGAAGAGGTTGAAGACTTGCTGCGATATGGTGATGATACGGCCGGCGGTATCATGGTTCCGGATTTTATTGCCTTAAAGGAGGACACAACCGCAAAACAGGCAATCGAGTCGCTGCAGAAAGAGCATCTGGATGTTGAGATGCCTTTTTATCTTTATGTTGTTGATGATCATGGCAGGCTTGTAGGCGTGAGTTCATTAAGGCAGTTAGTCGTAGTTCCTCCTGAAACTCCTCTTAAACAATTTATGACAACTGATGTTTTTTCCGTTGAGACAGGAATGGATCAGGAGGAGGTAGCTAAGATAGTTGCCCGTTATGATATCCTGGCTGTTCCTGTTGTAGATGGAACAAACACGCTGGTTGGTATAATTACCGTCGATGATATTATTGATATTATCAGAGATGAGGCTACACAGGATATATTGAAAATGGCCGGAGCAGGTGAGGAATTTATCGAAACCCAGTCTGTTTTTAAAAGCACGAGGACTCGTTTGCCCTGGTTGTTTGCAAGCTGTGTTGGTGGTATAATTGCATTTTTTATTATTTGTCATTTTCAAGACAGTTTGAGCAAGCTCGCTTATCTTGCGGCATTTATACCGGTAATCATGAATATGGGTGGTAATGTCGGCACCCAGTCTTCTTCTATTGTTGTACGTGGTCTTGCAACAGGGCAGCTCAATGTAAAAGATATCTGGTCTGTAGTTTTTAAGCAACTATCCGTCGGTTTTATTCTGGGCGTGATATATGGTTTTCTTATTGGTATGGTGGCTCAATTTCGTTATGATACCGTGGCACTTGCGCTGAGCGTTGGATTTGCCGTCATTTGTTCCATGTCTCTTGCTGCCCTGCTGGGCTCTATGGTACCGATGGCTTTTGCGAGAATAAATGTAGATCCTGCCGTAGCTTCCAGTCCTTTTGTAACAACATCTGTCGACATTATCAGCGTATTTTTCTATTTTCAGATAGCCACAACCCTCCTTGGTATTTAATAAATGTCAAGTTTTTCTACGCCTGCTATTGTTCTCCGTCGTATTGATTTTGGCGACTATGATTTAATAGTTAGTTTTTTTACGTTAAATAAAGGAAAAATTTCAGTAATTGCAAAGTCGGCAAAAAAGAGTGTTAAAAGATTTTCAGGAGTCCTCGAACCATTTTCTGTTTTGGAAGTAGTTTGCAG
>JAFDFV010000389.1 GCA_019309665.1 Deltaproteobacteria bacterium
TCACAAAAGTTGATGGAATAGCGGGCTATTTTGATATTTTTGTGATTTGAGATCGGGCAAAGGTGGCCTGAAGCTGTGATGCATAGTTGGGGAAGTTATTTCGTCCACGTTCCTTAGGTTAAAACGAATAAAGAGGTCTGAATATGTTAACCCACCTAATTGAAATATTAATTTTTATATTTGGAATTTGTATAGGAAGTTTTATGAATGTATGCATATACAGGTTGCCCGCATCAAAATCAATTATAAATCCAGCCCGTTCTATATGCCCCAACTGCGGAAATATTATAAGATCTTATGACAATATTCCTATTTTAAGTTATCTGTGGCTTAAAGGAAAATGCCGCCATTGTAATTCTCCTATAGCATTTCGTTACCTTTTGGTTGAATTGACAGGAGGTTTTTTTGCACTTTGTATATATTTCAAGTTTGGAATTACAATTGAAGCATTTGTGTACTATGCCTTAATTTCATCACTGCTTGTGATTACCTTTATTGATATTGATCATCAAATAATACCGGACGTCATTACACTTCCAGGCATACCGATCTTCTTTTTTGCATCATTTACCCTTGCAGCAATCACCTACAAAGACTCTTTGTTGGGAATAGTGGCCGGCGGCGGAAGCCTTTTATTAATTGCAGTAACATACAACCTTCTTACTAAAAAAGAAGGCATGGGAGGCGGAGACATCAAGCTTCTGGCAATGATAGGAGCCGCCTTAGGGTGGAAAGGCGTTCTCTTTACAATATTTATTGGTTCCGCCATCGGAACTCTGATTGGAATAATTTTAATGTTGCGTACACGCAAAGGTTTAAAACTCGCTATTCCCTTCGGCCCGTTCCTGTCAATTGGCGCAATTATCTATATCTTCTTTGGTTCCAGTATTATAAACTGGTATCTCAATTGAGTGTAACCATATGCTGAACGCCGGTCAGCACTGCAATTATGCAATATCAAGGAGGTTTTATGTTTCATTCAAAAAACAATTCTTTGCTACTAGAGAGGATGAAAAGAACAAGTATCCAACACAAAAAAGAACGAAAAGTAGCTATTTTTGTGCACGGTTGGTTTGCAAATTCTCTTACATGTTGGGGATTTTTAGGCAAGGCTATAATCCCTGCAATGTTTGAGAGCATTGGTTATGAGGTAAGGTTTGTAGATATGCTTGGGATGTATATGCTCCCAAATAAGGGATTTAAATATTATGCGGAATTTTTAGCTGAAAAAATCAGAGAAATATCTGTGTGTCCCCTTTGCGGAAGCGATTGTCTTATACCAAGAGAGATAATTTTAATTGCGCACAGCATGGGTGGTGTTGCTTGTCGTTTATATTTACAAGACGATAGTATAGGAGATAAGGGAATAAAAAGTAGGGTTAAAAAATTAATAACTATAGCATCGCCTCACCACGGAACAAATCCAAAAATTGAAAACATCCCTGAAAATATAATTAATGGTTTTATTTATGCTTTAGAAGAAAGTGGCGAAAAAATAGATTTTGAATATAAGGATTTACATTGGAGTAAATGCTATCAGGAGCTATCAATCGGATCATATTTTGTGAGCAATTTGAATAAAATGCCTTTTCCTAAGCAAGTAGAGTTTCATTCTATTTGGTCAAGAGGAGATTGTACTGTTGATCCCATTCATACAGCAGTTTCGGATTATGCTCAAAATCATTTTATTGATAAAATATATGTTACTCATCTCAATATTTTGAGTTCTGTGCATACTTTGGATATTCTCTTTGAAATCTTAAACGATAAGTCTGTTCCAATAGGATTGCAAAAATATCCGAATGAATGTGATTGTGGAGTCGCCAATAAACAATGGATCCCGACTTCCTTTTCTTATGAAAATAATTTATGGAAATGTATTAATACCCGAACTTTCGAAAAAAATGGGGAAATACATACAGAAACATGTCCAGAAAAACATATCCAAAAATATCGGCCTGGTATAGTTGGTTGCGATGTCGGTCTTATGAAACAACGATTTCATACTTGGGTAGTTACAGGAAATAAACACTGGACTTGTCAAAAGTGTGGTGCAACAGCTGAAGGCCGAAAATTCCCTAAAAGTTATGATAAAAACGGCTGTAGAACACCTTTTCATAATTGGCATAGATGGAAGATTGTTGGCTCTGACTGGAAATGTAAAAATTGTAGTGAACCTGCAACATCTTTTTGGATGCCTCCGTCGCTTGGATGTGAAGAAGGTATTGATCATGGTAAAAGATTACATGAGTGGGAAAAAACTCACAAAATATACAAATTTAATTTCAAATGTACTGGTTGCAAAAAAGTAACCAGAATAGAAGTATCATTACCGTTATCTAAATAAAAAGGCATAGCTGGACGCCCATCACTAAGCGCCCCTCCCAGGTGAGTAGCCCAAAGGAACTTCCCCCTCAGTCTCTCCCAGAACCGGACGTGAACCTCTCGACTCATCCGGCTCCTATCGTTCAGTCGTTTTAATATACAATCCGCCAATGTACAAAAGATTGATATCAAACGACTTTACTTTTTCCAACAGAATCCTCCCCTTTCGAGTTGTTCTTATGTAAAAGTAGAACGACGCAACCCCTTAGCTCCAGCTCCATTACAAAACCTTCATCACTACTACGAATTGCTCCGCCCCTGTGCTCCGCATCGGTACT
>JAFDFV010000070.1 GCA_019309665.1 Deltaproteobacteria bacterium
GGGGCCTTTATGGGACGCTCCTTGATATGTTGGTTAATTACTTTGCAATAAATTTATTTTTCTTTGGGCGCTTTCGTGACGCTCCTATCTTTACAATAGATTGTATTCGATATGTCAATATATGAAAGAGCGTCCCGGAATTTATGAAAGAGCGTCCCGGAATTTCCGGAATTTTGGTTGGAGAGCTTGATTATTAACCAGCCTCCGCCGTCCAGTGGGAGGAACATCCGGGACAGGAAACTGGACTTTCGGGATGTTATGTTTATCAAGGCGCTATCTGGAATATTTTATTTTTTCCGAGTCCCTTATCAGTAATTCCTTTGAAAATAACCAGTTTTCTGCCAACCTTCATTCCGTCTCTTAATACATTGTCATCCTGACTTGAAATTCTTCCTCTGAACGTAGTAGTGCGGGGATATCTATGATCGGCATATTCCAGGAGTAGAGGGTCTGTAACTTTGATGAGCGCTTGCTTAGTTGAGGTTTTTTTCTCTCCTTTGCTTTGTAATTTCAGCTTGGAACGAAAACCTTCTACGATACCGACTGCGAAATCAATCATGCGATAGTGATTCAATTTCTTATCATGATTATATTGATGCCACTGGGAATGAATAAACTGCTGAACAAAGTCATGGACATAGCACGCTATTTTTGTATTTTGTACTGTCCCGCTGATCTCCAATACACGCCCCATTTTTCCTTTTTCCAGCACGTAGGCAGACACCCACAGTCCATACACAAAATAAAAGTCCTGTATTAAGTGAGCAAGGTGATAATCTATCCGAAAATGACGCAAAGCGGGGTTGCCGACAAAAACGCTTATAAAATCCCGGTCTTCGTTGCGGGCTATGAGATCCACATTGTATTTGGCAACGAGCGCATGGGCCTTGGCCATAGCCAGTTCAGCTTCATGTTGGTTTTGACTTTCCGCCAGGGCCATGAGCTTCTTGACCCTAAGCATGATCTTATCTTCGGGACTCAGCACTTCATGAAAAATCCGTTCATGGAGCGAACTGTAATTTCCTGAGGCCTTAGGATTTGCACGGAGAAGCTTACAGGCCGTACAAAACTTTGGGCCGTGTGGCGGCTCACCATCGGTACTTAAAGCCTCGTTTGCAAACTGATGGGCAATTTCATGCAGAAGAACCTCACGCACAGCGTCCCAGGGATGGTGAAGTACAAGGTTTCGGCTGAGACAGATCTCGCGTCTTTCGCTGGACCAATATCCAAGTCTGCTCGTCATATCTCGGAGACTGAACAGTGGCCTGCGCATCAATTTTCTGTGAGACGACTCCAAAACCCATAGAGCTGTTTCCCATTCACAAGCCAACCCGTGAAGGATACTGCGTTCTAATTCTTGTGGAAGCGGAATGCTTTTATGAGCTTTCGGGGTGTACATTAGTTTTTCCTTGATATATTCCATACTATATTGTTCTCCGCAGCTCAGACATCTAACCAATCTCATGTTTCCATGTAATTCAAAAACCTTATCCGGAGAATTTTCCGCCTTCCGGTAAAGATTGTCTATGTTCTGCGTAATAACGCAATCAAGCTTGCCTATCTTTTCCAATTCTGCAATAATATAGTGAGCCTGATTCGGCCTGACGCTTGAAAAAAGGCCTCCTTTAACGAGAATCTTCCATTGTTTTTTTTGTCTCTTCACTGTTTAAAAATTTTTGTATGGTAAAATCATCAGGATCAAATTTAGTCCAGATTCCTCCAAGGCTGCGAAAATCCGGAATTCCTGATTCCGTGCTTACACCTGCTCCGGTAAAAACAACGATCCGGTCAGAAACAAAAATCATTTCTGCTACAGCTCTGATTTTTGTATCCAACAGGCAAGAATCATTCACTTTTTAGCCTTCCAATCGGCATGATATAGAGCGGACGCTCATCCGCCATTGCATGGATGACCGTTTTAACCTGGTCGTCATAAAAAGCGCCGATGGTTAATGGCCCCAGACCTAATGAAACAGCTTGCAAGCAGACATTTTGGGACGCATGCCCAACTTCCATATAAACATACTGCATGCCCCTATTTCCATATTTTCCGGTGATACGTTCATATACGGCGCAAAACACCATAACAACAGGCGCTTGTATTACCGAAGATTGATTTAAAGCCGCACTGCACAATTGCGCTCGCCGGTCTCCCTCTAAAATCTTGAACAATTCATGTCTATGGGGTCTGTATTTATAAATACCTGCGGGAAGGTCCTGCACCCTGCCAGCGACAATGTATACCTCAAGAGGATAAAGCGCTCCGGCAGAAGGCGCTGTTCTAAAACCTCTCGAATCTGTTATGCCCTGCGCAGACCACAAAAGCTGCGAGACTTCGGCAAGCGTCAAAGCTTCTGCAGCATAGCTTCGCACAGACCGTCTTTTCAACAAAGCTGTCTCAACCGGAATATTGCCGTCAAACCGTGGGGCAGGCAGCTTTACGATTTCTTTGGATTTGTCAATAGTCATGGCTTCACCCATTGTCAAAGGAAAGCATGCGATGTTTAATAAAAAAATTATTTCATAAATCACAGCAAGTATAAAGTATTTTTTCATTGCTGACACCCCCCCTTTGTTCTTGCTTCGCATCAAAAGGCTGATATCTATTTGCGAAGATGAGAAATAAAATCTTTAATTTTCCGGAGCAGCGGCTTTTTGATATAAACTTTCAAATAAAGATCCCCGGGTTTTCCCCCGCCTTTTCCATCCTCACCCATTCCGGCGAGTCTGATTCGCTGCCCTTCTCTGACACCCGGTGGAATTTTGACAACCAGCTTCTTGGACTTTTTTCTTAAGAAATATGCATACGGACCACCTTGTTGAGCCTTTAGCGGGTCCAGATGAATAATATCGTTGATGTCGGCCCCGTTTTCCGGCAATTCAACACCAGCGATTTTTTTAAAAGCATATTGGTAGAGTTTGCCAAAGGGTCCCTGCAATGGAAATTGCATTTGATTATGTTTTCCCCTCCCCAAGCCCCTGGAAAAAACAAACCCGCTGACAGTAAACCCCGGTTTTTTAAATTCAAAGGTACGGTATCCCTGACCGTAAAATTGCCTGAATATTTTGTCATAATGCCTGAATCCAAACGCCCTGGCCATTTCTTCAAAAATTTGATTTATATCCGAACCGCTAAAGATATCCTGTTCAGAATAATTTGTTCTAAACTGACTGTAAGCAGAAGATCCGAGCTGTTGTCTCAACATATCATATGCACCTCTTTTTTCCGTGTCTGAGAGAACAGCATAGGCTTCGTTAACGCGTTTCATTTTTTCAGCGGTTTCCGGATGTTCCTTGTTTCGATCCGGGTGATATTTAAAGGCCAGTTTCCGGTAAGCTTCTTTGATTTGCTTCTGGCTGGCATCCTTATCTAAACCCAGTATCTGATAATAATCGTTTTGTTCCATAATATTATATCATCAACACCTTGCATCTTCTTCACGCCCCGTTCAATCGTCATGTTTTTTCATTGTTTGTTTCTTAATACTGCTGTTTTTCGGTTCAGTCAAGCAGGCTCAAGATAAACAGGGGGTGGTTGAGCAAAGAATACTTGAATAGCCCGGCTCTTAGTATGGAGCCTCTGGACGTTCTTCAGATTATAAGTTTCTCATGCCTTCGTTGATTTTTGTACTGTTGCCAAGAAAAGCCCGTATAGACGCCCCTGGCGTCCTGCATAATATAATAATAAGTGGGATCGAACGTCGATATTTTATGATGACCGTAGATCCGGCAAAAAAGTAAAAATCCGACCCCACAGGGGCCGGCTTTGGTATAAGCCCAGAGGGCATGATTTACTGGGCCTGAGCTAATGAGCCCTGAATTGCCGTATTAAAATCAGTCGGGCCTTATCGTTTGGATTTTATTACTGTGACAAAAACTTCAAGAATACCCAAAACCTGTTATTGGGAGCTACTTGTACTGTCACAATGACAAAATATGGTTTTGGGTGTCTCAAATGATAACGATTTTATGGCAGAGCCAATTTTCTCTGACCTGGCCCAGAGCGCCAGGGTTTCTATGTTCAACTAAAAATACACTTACGTCCAGTAGACTATAATGACCCAAGGGGTCTTGTTGACAAGATCCCTGAAAGTTATCAATGGACATTGAACAGACGTGTATATTTAAAATCCCAAGAAGATTTAGAATATGTCTATGGCCTAATTGAACAGTCTTACAAGGATGTGCTATGAAAGCCTCTAACAAGCCAATGAGGACGGATTTCAATTTCGCTGCGCTTGTGTGTCATAAAGAGAGGCGTAAGCCTTTCGTGCTGTATTAAAGATGAGAGTAGGTCTCTCGGTTTCGGCGACCAGAAGCTGGAATCAAACCGCCCTATGCGGCATTTGTTAAGAGCAACTGTCGTGAGCGATTAGGGTAAAAGGCAATCAGAAAATTGTCAGGTGGGTATTGAGGAGATGAACGAAAGTGAACCCCTGATGAGGTGTCGAAATGGAAAATGATACTGTCAAAACCTGATTCCGAGCGTAAATCAGGGATAAGTTTCAACGTGAACTGGCATAACGGGTGAGACGGCAGTCGGCATAGAGGGGGCATGAACTCAATACAGGCTTTAATATCGAAGCCGATGGGCGGCGTGTTAAGCAGGGTGGTGGCCAGACCTCCATCGGCATGACCGAAATTAAACGTAGGCGGTTGTTCGAGATTGACGTGCAGTGTCACCCAGGCACCAAAGTTGGCGACTATGTGCCGTTCTATTTCTGTCCCCGATCTATCATGCTCTTTATCATTCACAAAAACAATCACATTGATATGCTCTATCATGGGGGGCAACGCCCTATCATTCATATGCAGATAGATATGGAGTCGACTATATGTTGGGCGGATCAACACGGGGTACGCTGGGCTTTCTCTGACCGAAATGCCGGTAGTTACTATACTGATTTCTATAATAACCGCAATCAGTTGGGCGAAATAGACTGGGATGCGGTCAATGAAACTGATTTTCGTGTTCCGCTGGTTAAAGAAGGCAAGCAGGCGGAGTTCTTGATCCACGATACCAGCCCTTGGCATCTGGTTGAAAAAATCGGCGTTCTGAATGAGGAGAGACTTAATGAAGTCAACTCCATTCTTCAGAATGCTCAGCATAAACCAGTCGTGACTATCGAAAGACCATGGTATTATTAACTATATAAGGAGGCACTCATGATTGAATTAACACAAGGTGACATATTATGCGCAAATGCCGAGGCGCTGGTGAACACCGTGAACTGTGTCGGGGTCATGGGTCGGGGGATTGCCTTCCAGTTCAAGAAGCTTTTCCCCGAAAATTTCAAGCGCTATAAGGCCGTATGCGACAAGAAGGAACTGCAGCCGGGCAAGATGTTTATCTATGATCTTAACCTCCTCCACAACCCGCGTTATGTGATCAACTTTCCAACCAAACGCCACTGGAAAGGCAAGAGCCGGATGGAGGACATCGAGGCCGGACTACAGACACTGGTTGCAGAGGTGCGCAAAAGAAACATCCATTCCATTGCCATTCCCCCTCTTGGTTGCGGCCTTGGCGGCTTGCGCTGGGAGGATGTCCGGGACAGAATCGTAGAGGCCTTTCAGGACCTGACTGATGTGCAGGTTCTCCTCTATGGACCTAAAGGGGCGCCTCCTGCAAAAAAATGGTCCATTCCAAGAAGACGCCGGGCTTGACTGTCGGGCGAGCCGCGCTGCTCGTTTTGATGCGCCGTTATCTTGCGGCGGTCATGGATCCTTATGTGACGCTTCTGGAGATCCACAAATTGATGTATTTTATGCAGGAGGCGGGAGAGGGATTGAAACTTCAGTACAACAAGGGCCTCTATGGACCGTATGCCCAGAACTTGCGCCATGTGTTGACCCTTATGGAAGGGCATTTCATTAGCGGATATGGCGATGCGGAGGACAATCCTGAACGGGAGATCAACCTGCTTCCCGAGATTCTTCCACAAGCGGAGAGTTTTCTTGAAGATCATCCTTCCACCCGGAACCATTTTCAAAGGGTTGTCGATCTCATTTCCGGCTTTGAAACACCTTTCGGCATGGAACTTCTCTCCACTGTTCACTGGGTCGCAATCCACGAAGGCGCCACAACAGCCGACCAGGCGGTCAGTAAAACTTATAGATGGAACAACCGCAAGCGCATGTTTCAGGAAAAGCATATCAGGCTCTCCTGGAACATCCTTGAGCGCAAAGGATGGCTCCAACACCTGTAGACGATATGACCACTATCAACCGCTTCTCATCGCGCCGCCAAGAAAGTCAGGTTTACGTTTGACTCTTGTTAAAAATAAATAAGAGTCAAACGTAAACCCCCTTTCCATTTCTTCGCAAAAAATTGCTCAACTTAGTTTAGACAATCTTAGGGTGAACCTCTGCTTCTTGCTTTTTTTCAGATTTACAGATATGTTATTTTATTAGTATTGCAATAATTTAAATCCTGAATATCTTGTAAATCCTGTCAAAAAAATAATATTTAAAAGCGCTAAAGTGTTACAAAAGGAGAAACCATGAAAGAGATCAGTGAATTGAATTTGCCGGCAGATCTTCGTTATGCGGATGATCATGAATGGGCCAGGCTTGAGGGTGATAAAGTTAGAGTTGGTCTTGACGACTATGCTCAGGATCAGCTAGGAGACATTGTTTTTGTTGAACTGCCGCAGGCTGGAGATACTTTTAAAAAGGGAGAAGTATTTGCAACCGTTGAATCTGTGAAAGCTGTCTCTGAATGTTATATGCCGATCAGCGGTGAAATCGTTTCTGTTAACAACGATCTTGAAGAATCTCCTGAACTGGTAAACAACAGCCCTTATGGCGCTGGGTGGTTTGTTGTGATCAATCCCGGTAATCCTTCTGAGATGGATACACTGATGACAAGTGAAGCCTGCCTGGAAAAGTTGAAAGGAACTTAAATAAATGCGTTATCTTCCTCATACCAGCGAAGATATTAAATCAATGCTGCAGGTTGTTGGAGCTGATAATATTGATGATCTTTTTTCAACAATACCTGATGATTGCATCAGCAAGGATGATTTACAACTGCCAGATGCTTTGACCGAGTGGGAATTAGACTCTCATATGTCCGCTCTTTCCAGTGCTATGGCGGTATCACCGGATTATAAGGTTTTCATGGGTGCAGGCAGCTATGAACATTATATACCTGCTTCAGTATCTTTCCTTCTTGGCCGGTCGGAGTTTGTAACTTCTTATACTCCTTACCAGCCGGAAGTCAGCCAGGGAACACTTCAGGCAATTTACGAGTATCAGACACTTGCCGCCCGCCTTTTAGGAATGGAAGTGGCAACCGCCTCGCATTACGATGGCGCAACAGCTCTTGCCGAATCGCTTCTTATGGCTGTTCGTATAACAAGAAAAAAAATGGTGGCTGTTTCAAGTTTGATTCATCCTCTCTATCGTCAGGTGGTTCGAACTTATTTTGAGCCGACCGGATATCAAGTAATTGAACTCCCGTATCTCAACAACGGTTTAACAGACTTTGACGGGCTTGATGAACTCAATGATCTTGCGGCTGTTGCAGTTCAATCTCCTAATTTTTTCGGATGCATTGAAAACCTTAAGGAGGCTGGAGAGAAGATCCACAATAAGGATGCTCTTTTTATTACATGCTTCACAGAAGCTCTTTCATATGGGCTTCTAAAAAATCCAGGCAGTCAGGGCGCCGATATTGTATGCGGTGAAGGTCAAAGCCTGGGTATTCCTCGTTCATTCGGCGGACCGGCTCTTGGTATGCTTGCCGGCTCACGCTTGCAACAAGGGAACAGCATATTCGCCGCGAGAAGGCCACTTCCAACATTTGTACCAATAACAGCCTTTGTGCTCTTGCGGCCGCAATTTTTATGGCCTCAGTGGGAGGTACCGGAATAAAGAAACTCGCCGGGCTTAATTATGACAAGGCTGAATATCTAAAGCAGGAATTGAAGAAAGCAGGATTTAAAATTAGTTTTGAAAGTCCGACATTTAATGAATTCGTGGTGGAATTTCCCGCAGGTTTTGATTCTGTCTATGATCGTCTTCTGGATAAGAAAATTGTAGCAGGTCTTCCTCTAACTGAATACTATCCGGAGCTTACAGGCCACTATCTTTTATGCGCGACGGAAACCATGTCAAAAAACGACATGGATGCTTTTGTCAGGGAGGTTAAATCATGAAAGAATTTGCAGGCGCCACAGGACTTATTTTAAATGAGCCGCTGCTTTGGGAAAAAGGCAAAAAAGGAAGATTTCCCAGTGGAATTTCGGGGTTGACACAGGCATGTATCCGCTGGGTTCATGCACTATGAAATACAGTCCAAAGACAAACGAAAAACAGGCAGGACTTTCAGGTCTTGCCGGAGCTCACCCCTTGCTCCCCCCGGATCTTTCCCAGGGAACGCTCAGAATGATGTATGAACTTGAGCAATATCTTGCTGAAATTACCGGCATGGATGCAGTAACCCTTCAGCCTGCTGCGGGAGCGCATGGAGAGCTGACAGGCATGCTGATTATTCATGCTTCACAAAAACAGAGGTGCGCAGCGTTCTAAGATTCTTATCCCTGATACAGCCCACGGCACAAATCCGGCCACTGCAACCCTGTGCAGTTATAGTTCCGTACAGGTTAAGTCAAATGAAAATGGAATTCTTTCTGTTGAGTCGGTTGCTGATTTAATGGATGAGGACACATCTGGAATAATGCTGACAAATCCGAACACGCTTGGCCTTTTTGAAGATTGTTTATTGCGATGGCGCAAACCTGAATGCTGTAATGGGTATAGTAAAAATGGGAAAAATCGGAGTTGACGTAATGCATCTGAACCTGCATAAGACATTTTCTACACCCCACGGTGGAGGAGGCCCAGGTTCGGGGCCCGTTTGTGTGAAGAAGCATCTTGAGCAATTTCTGCCAGTTCCCCGTATTGTTGAAGATAAGGGCAATTATGAGTTTTCTGATAATTATCCCGAATCTATTGGCAAAGTGCAGGCTTTCCACGGAAATATTGGAGTTATGATTAAGGCTTACAGCTATATCATAAGTATGGGGCCGAAAGATCTGAAGATGGCCAGCCGTCTTGCTGTTTTAAATGCAAATTATATAAAGGAAAGCCTGAAGGATACTTTAGACCTCGCATATGACAGGCCGTGTATGCACGAATGCGTGTTTTCCGATGAAAAACAGAGGGAC
>JAFDFV010000390.1 GCA_019309665.1 Deltaproteobacteria bacterium
ATGCTGACAGGGATAACTTCTTAAGCAGACCCGGTAGATATCCTGACAGAAACAAAAAAAGCATATTAAGGCTGATTGTAAGTTCGAAATGCAGTTAATTTGAGTTTCGATTAAAAACTTCAAATGGCCAACAAAATGGTGTTACGAGATTATCTATTGTTGACTGTTGAGAAAATAATATCAGTGAGAATCAATCAATGATTAATTCTCCTCTTTTTAAAAATATGACCGATGCATCAACTTAAAGAAATAATAAATATTCTGGAGACAATTGGTTGCAGGATTTTTTTAACAATGGTTATTATCCTGGTAGTTTGGAGAATGTTCCTTTTTTTTTTTAGATATCTTAGTATAAAAAACCCAATTACCCCACTTTCACTTGTTAAGTTATTTGGACACATTATCTTAGATCATATTATATTAAGCTCAGGTTTTGTCATTTATTATGCTATTTGTCAGGTTTTTCATTTTATCATGTATAAAATCGATATGTTTTTTCCCACAGCTTCTTCCCATTGATTCATAACTTATGTATAGCAAGAAACCTATAACGCAACAAACAGATTTTGTTGAGTATTTATTCCCTGAACAATCTCCGCGAAGAATTTTATTTTTGTGGGTTATACTTTGCGGATTTTTGTATTCAACATACACATGTTTAAACGTTTCTACTAAAGCTGCTTTGTTATCATTTTTTTCTTTACTAATAATAGGATACTTGATCTGGGTCCTTTTGTTCACGATTGATGGACAATTTTTTTACGATCGATACCTTAGCTATTATTTAGAAATTGCATCCTACCCTAAAAAATTTAGAATTTTCTTTATCACAATAACGAGCGCTATTGGTATCATAATAGGTACTTTTTTATGCATATATTACTATGATATCTTGAGTTGGGAAATTCAGCTCTTTTATATGGGCTTAGGGATAATACTTGGATTATTAGGCTTTTGCAGGATCCCTAATTACAGTTTGTCAAGACATAGAAAGAATATTACATTGGCTTTCAACCTTTTCAGGGTTTCCCTACCTGTTTTGATTTTTCCAATATCGCTAAATTCTATTAATATTGTTATTTGGGCTAGCGTAATCACGGGATACTCTTTCTCGTATTTACTATCAGAAATTCTTATATTATTTCGCCATTATTCGATTGATTATTCACTGTCTGAAATTATTTTGCCTGACAGTCTCGCAGAAGGTTATTCGAATGAAAAAATAGTTAACGAGTTAAAATTTTCCCCTACATTTAAAGGCTCTGAGAAATCTATTCCTATAGATGTTTTTTGTGGAATTCGCACGAAATGCTTTAATGATGTAGCAAAAAAAATAATTTCAGATTTAGCTTTCAAAAATAATATCAAAGATATTTTATCATTAAATCCAGAGCTACTTAGGGACAAATTTAGAATTTGGTACACTGAGAGAAATTACCATAAAATTGTAACATGTGGCGATGCTTATATTAAGGAGTTTGCAAAACCTGAAAACATACAAAATTTGTCTTATGTTATCACCTCAATTTACTTTAAGTCACTTATAAGGTTAGGTGATAACGATATTACAAAAAAGAAGTTTTTTCAAAATTATGGTAAAAACTTCTCAATAATTTTCTTTGGTTTAGAAAGAGCTAACTGGTTGTGGAATATTGGTAAAACGAAGGAAGCAGTATCTGAAACTAGAGCGCTTCTAAATGAACAACCCAATTTTACTATTGCTAAAAATTGCTTAGCCTATTACCTGTGCGAGCTCGCGAGTGGATATGTATTTAGAGCTAAATTTAATACACAAGCTTTTAACCATAATAGATTGTTTGATCTTGCGAACAACCATCTAAATGAAGCAGAAAAGTTGCTTGATGAGATCGCGGGAACTAGCAAATTAACTTATGTAGACTCTTATTATTGGAGTAATTTAGGCGTGTTAAAGATGCTTAGTCAAAAATTTAATGAAGCTTTTGATCACTATTATACAAGTATTAATTTAATACGATCTAAAGAGAACGTTAGATCTCACTATGGTTTAGGGTTAATATATCTATCTGTCTATAACAACTTTGATGAGGCTAACTATCATTTCAAAAGGACAATATTAGATGTTGGAAGAAATCAATCAAGCAGATACTTTATCACGTCTAATGCGATAATAGATATAATTAGACTTTTATTGATTGAAAAAAGAACGCCTACAAAAGATTTCATTTTTTGCACAAATACAATCTACAATTATTTTAATACAAAAAAAACTAAATTGACTATTGGGAGACTCTTGGATCTTATTCCTGATGAGATCATTCCAAAAAGAGTAAATATATAAAACTCATCTCAAAAATACTTGGGAAAGATTATTGTACACCCAGGTTGAACCAGTAATAATTTAGTCCCTACCAGGCAATATCCAACGAGTCCCCTCCACACGACTTCGGATGCAAAAGTGTTCCCTCTGAAACTGAGACCTGATGAATAAGGGATTGAGCGCCTACGGCGCAGGGATGTAGGGACTAGAAGTGCAGGGATTAGGGACATAGGGATGTAGGGATGCAGAGGAGGAAGATGGGGAGGATTTATGGGCGAGATTACGTATGAAGGAGAGTTAAAGGAGTTCCGGCCTTATATCAAGCTGGGGGAATATGTGCATGTGGGCAAA
>JAFDFV010000071.1 GCA_019309665.1 Deltaproteobacteria bacterium
CAGGGGCTATATTGACGCTGTTATTGTTCCAAGCGAAACAAGGCCCCGCCTGATCGAGGCTCTGGAGATAATGTGCAGCAAAAAGGAGTTCAGACCACCTAAAAAACATGGGAACATTCCTGTGTAGTGGGTAACCGAAAACCTCATATTTTCGATCAGAAATTCGGGTCTGTGGTGAACCGTTCGATCTTTCCGGAGAATTTCCTGCATTCGGAGGGTTTGACCGGGGCGAGCCTTCCCCAGAAGGGACACTGCTTTGTCGAGCCGGTTGGGATGCTCTCAATCGTTTGGGGCTTCCGCGTGCAGCAGCCGCAGATGATCAATGGCGTATCGGATGATTCCCAATTGTATGATCTCTTGCCTAACGGCTCCAGCAGACGTTCCTTAGTCGTGCTGTTGAGCCGCTACGTTAAACCTTAAGGAAGTCGCATGGGAATAAGCGAAAAATTTAGTACATTCTGTAGCAACTTGCGAATGACCAATACTGTAGTATCAAATGTTCAATACCGATACAAAAGAATTACAAAGCAGCTAAATGCTGACTTTAGGAACATTGACTCGGACACTATGTATAGTCTTTATGTTGGCTCCTATGACAGGGGAACAGCAATTCACGTAAGTGATATTGATATGATCATCGAATTGCCCTACTCAGTATATCAACAGTATGACAATCACAATGGTAATGGGCAGTCTGCTTTATTGCAGGCAGTAAGGGATTCTATTAAAAAGACTTATTCGACTACCCATGTAAGTGGTGATGGGCAAGTCGTGCAATTAAATTTTGATGATGGAATATGCTATGAAATTGTTCCAGGATTTATAAATAAAGACAATAAAAGTTTTACGTACCCAGATACTAATAATGGTGGTTCATGGAAGACAACCAAGCCTCGTGCTGAAATAAACGAAATAAGAAATGGTGATAATCGGTGGAACAACAACCTAAAGCGTCTTTGCCGTATGGCTAGAGCTTGGAAAGATCAATGGAATGTTCCGATGGGTGGATTATTAATTGACACTCTCGCATATAACTTTCTTGATCAGTGGGAGTATTCAGACAAGTCATATACTTATTATGATTGGATGACTAGGGATTTCTTTATATATTTAAAAGATCAAGATCCAAACAAAAAGTATTGGCTTGCGGTAGGCAGCAATCAATATGTTTATAGAAAAGGCAACTTCGAATATAAAGCATTACGTTGTTACAATATTTCACTAGAAGCTTTGGAATACGAAGAAAATAATCAAAATTGGTCAGCAAACCAGAAATGGCGAGAAATATATGGAACAAAATTCCCAGATTAAAATTCTCGAGGATCAAATTCGTGAATGCTACGGCCGCGTCGTTTGGACGCATAAAACACATGAAAAGTGTGCTGATATTTTAAACTCTCGAAATAGCAACATTAAGCTATGGCAAATCATACTATCAGCAATAACAACTTCAGGTATTTTTATTACTGTATTAGGGGATAGCAAAGAGGTTGGGATTATAGCCGCAATTATTTCTATGCTTACTCTTGCACTAAGCACTTACGTAAAAAAATATGATCTTGGAGGTATGGCCCAAAAACATGCAGTAGCAGCTACTTCGATCTGGGATGTTAGAGAGAAATATTTTTCTCTACTTACTGATATTCGTGCGGGAGTTGTTAGCGAAGAAGAGATTAGAAAAATAAGAGACAAATTGCAAAGTGATCTTCATAAATTATATAAGGGGTCTCCAAGAACTTTGACAAAAGCATATAACGAAGCATCAAAAGCCTTAAAGGAAATGGAAGAAATGACGTTTAGTGATGAAGAAATAGACAAATTTCTACCAAAATCTATGAGAAAGTCCGAAAGTTAAAATGAAAGCGGCTTATAACAATCGCGTCAACTCGGACTGACAAAAGCGTCGTTCGCTATTGCTCACTATGCTTTTGCCGGCCGGTTACGCGAAGCGTCAGCATAAAGGATTATGTTTCCAACCCAATAAGTTCATTGTAGGAATAATGTGTGGACGACAAAACTGAAAATATGGATAAAAAAATAACTGATCGCCTATGTGAACTACTGGACTACGTTCGTCATGTTGGAATGCTCAATCAAAAACCGGTGTTTAGAATTGATGAATATCGTCATTTAAACATTTGGGAACATCAACTCAAGGGACGTATAGGTATTCAGCATAATGTTACTGATTCAGACGGTATACCTATTTGGTTAAGAATAGAGCGTTTAAATAGGATAGCTCCGCCATCATTACCGGAGCAGTTACAGGAATGGGTGACCGTTAGTAATGATCCAGAAAATTATCCCCAAATCAAAGATAAATTAATAAAAACTTTACCAGAAAGAGAAGCAGAAAATCTGATAAAAGAAGGAGTCGTTAATGAAGACGATGTTCATGAGCCGCTCAAACATCAAAGCCCAGAGATAAAATTAAAAGATATAATATTCAGATTAGATAATAATCCAGAAATAAAGAATGAGATTGACAATTACCTCAATGAGCAATGGTTTCTATGGTCTGTAGAAGAAAAGCCACGCAGAGAAACAATAAAAATATACGATTCTCTGTTTAGCCTTCAACAAACGATAGAAGCGCAAGGAGATGAACAACCCATAGAACTTATATGGGGCATAGGCATTGCTCGCTGGTTGTGTGAAGGCCATAAAATTGATTATCCGTTGCTTGAAAAAGCAGTTGAGATAGAGATCAACCGAAAAGATGGTTCCATTCTAATTCATCCAAGGAATACAGATCCAAGTCTTGCCGTCACTGCATATTTTGCATTAGAAAATCCAGGTGTCGATGCATTATTGCGTTTCGGGAAAAAACATTTTTCAGAGTTATCTGAAGATGTGGAATTTTCACCCTATATTCACGAAAGCTTTGAGCCTGTTCTCAGGCAAGCATCAACTCATTTGAGTGAGAGCGGTATATACTGGCCTGATATCAATCCTAATAAAGAAAACCGTGAACCAAAAAAAGTTAGTAAAATATTCGAGGTCACAGATAGCTGGGTCATTTTTGCAAGACCTAGAAGTGCAAGTGGATTTGTGCTGGACATTGAGCGGTTTCAGAAAAAGTTAGAAGAATCAAAAGATGACCTTCCACGCCCCATCAAAAAATTGGTAACGGAGTTGTCAGACAAAAAACCACTTTTTACTGGAAGTGGAATCTCTTCAGGTGGCGAAACTCCGTCATCACCCACATCCAAGATGGAAAAATCCGAATTGTTTTTTCCAAAAGCTTTTAATGATGCACAAGTGCAAATAATTGATAGGCTTGAAGAGAGTGATGGTGTCGTAGTTCAAGGGCCGCCTGGCACAGGGAAAACACATACAATCGCTAATATCATTTGCCATTACCTTGCCACAGGACGTAGTGTTTTAGTTACATCAAAGGGTGAACCGGCCTTATCTGTCCTTCAGGAACAAATACCAGAAGAACTGAGAAATTTAACAATCAGCCTTCTTACAAATGAAAGGCAAGGGATGAAGCAGTTGGAAGCTGCTGTTCAACTACTGGCGGGTTTGGTGAGTCAAACAGACATAGTGGAATTAAAGCGAGAAGCAGAATCAAGCCAGCTACGTGTCAAACAACTTAAAAAAGAGATTAGGCAAATTGATAGTGAAATTAAAGAATGGGGGGTAAAACAACTAAACCCAGTTGACAAGAAACTGTCGGGAACCAGCACCGAAATAACAGCAATGGAATTAGCTCAGCAGGTCATTGGTGATGCAAGAAATCATGAGTGGCTTCCAGATGAACTAGGATCGTCTGAAAAGTTCAACCCTAAATTTTCTGACTCTGATATTGCCAAAATTAGAACGGCAAGAAGGAAATTAGGTAAAGATATAGCTTATGTTGACAAGCGTATACCTAAGCCACAGGACATGTTGGATACTGCGAATATTGTCGTCATCCATGATGATTTGGCAACATCGGCAAGAATAGCAGAAGATACAAAAAAGAATCATATTCCTCCTTTAGCGGTATCCGTGGAAAAGTCGGTAGATCGCGCTAAGAGTTTGATAAAACCACTAAACGATCTCTTAGAACTTCTTAAACAAATTGATGACTCTCAATGGATTGGGAGAATATTTTATTCATGGATCAATGGCTCATTAGAAAATAGTGAGAATATTGATCTCTTTGATGATCTGAAGTGTGAACTTTCCAATCTATCTCAGCAAAGACAAAAATTTGTAAAAACGCTTGTCGAGGTAAACGCCCCATCCTTCTCTATGGAGCATGTAATTAGTGCGTTAAGTATCCTGATCAATGACAAAAGACCATTTGGCCTTTTTTCCTTTGGAAATAAAGAAGCTAAAGCAATTATCAAGCAGATACGTGTAAGTGGTGAAACACCAGTTAATACTGAACAATGGCAACTGGCTTCAGACTATGTGGCATTTCAAGAGAATATGCGTAAATTTATTATCAAATGGAACCACGCTGGCCAAGAGCTGGACTTGCCTGAATTGTTATATACCTATGGTAGTTTATTTAAAGATGCTCAATTCATTTACGCCGTAATCAGTAAGGCCGAACAAATAGCAAAGGGTTGGAATACTGTTAGGGGAGAACTAATTGAATTATTTCCTCATGGTATTGAAGTTGACAAACTACCTAAAAACAAATTTGAAATTGAAAAAACCATTCAAGCTATTGAGTTAAATACGTCACGTATAAGCCTTGGGGTTCAGCGTTTAAAGTTGCAAGATTTAACCGATAAGTTGAAGCAATCAGATGGTGATATATCTGAAAAAATAAGAAACTTTATTGGGAATGTTATCGGCAATCCGTCATATTCCTCAGACACTGTAATGCAAGAATCGCAAAGCTTTATAACTGAGCTGGATAGACTTAATAACCTTTCGGCTTATTTGCATGACGTTGAAGATATTTCGGAAAGAATAGCTGATTCCGGTGCCTCTAAATGGGCAGAAAAATTAAAAACAGAGCCCCTCTTTGCAACAGAAGATGAATTAACCCCAGTAGACTGGTATAAATCATGGCAATGGAAACGGCGTGAGCAATATTTACGAGGAATTGATGGACGGGAACAACTTAAAAAATTATCCAACAAACGATCGCAGCTTGATCATGATTTAAAAAAAATATTTTCTGAATTAGTTCGTATAAAAACGAATATCGGTTTGCAAATGAATATGACTGAGCGCGTCCAAGGCGCATTGATGCGCTTTGTATCTGCTGTTACAAAAATTGGAAAAACAGGTAAAGGGAAAAGAGCACCTCGACATCGTAGGGATGCCTATAGAGCAATGCAAGATTGTTATGGAGGCGTTCCTTGTTGGATTATGCCTACATGGCGTGTCAGTGAAAGCCTACCCTCAGATTTCGGATCGTTTGCCTTGGTTATTATTGATGAAGCATCACAATCAGATATAACCGCATTACCGGCAATCATGCGTGCTAAAAAATTACTAATCGTTGGTGACGATAAACAAGTTAGTCCGACCGCTGCATTCTTTGCAGAAGAAAAGATACTCCAGCTAAAGCAGAATTTTCTTAGGGATCAACCGTTTGCAGAATTGTTTCTTCCGGGTGTTTCTGTATATGATCTTGCAAATGCCGTATTCCCGAGCCAGCGCATTATGTTGACAGAACATTTCAGATGTGTGGAGCCAATAATACGGTTTAGTATGCAGTTTTATAACGAGCCGCTAATTCCACTAAGAATTCCAAAAGCATCTGAAAAACTTACACCCCCATTAATTGATGTTTATGTCAAAGATGGGCATCGAGATGAAAGAAAAAAAATTAATGAGGTTGAAGCAGAAGCAATTATTTCTGAAATAAAGCAATTGGTATCCGATCCAAAGTACAATAAGCGTAGTATCGGCATTGTGTCATTGATAGGTGCTCAACAAGCAAAATATATTCAAGAACAATTACTTATTGAGGTGGGTGAGGACGTATATCAAGATTATCAAATAGCTTGTGGTAATGCGGCAACATTTCAGGGTAAGGAGCGAGACATTATGTTCCTATCAATGGTTGTCGGACCAGGCCAGGGTGCAGTAATGAGCAAGAGGGAGTATGAACAACGGACTAATGTAGCCTTATCCCGCGCAAGAGATCGTATGTATCTTTATAGAAGCATTGAAAAATCTGATCTTAGTAATGAATCTGATTTGCGGTTAAAGATATTGCGCCATTTTTCCAATCCAATGCCCCAAAGAAATCAGGTTGAAAATCCAATTGAGCTATGTGATTCCGAGTTTGAAAGGGATGTATTTATCAAGCTCGTCGAAAAAGGATACAACGTAACTCCTCAGGTAAAGGTGGGTGCATTTTCAATTGATATGGTAGTTGAAGGTGAAAATGACCGGAGGTTAGCAATAGAGCTTGATGGTGATAAATACCACCCGCCTGAGAAATGGATGGAAGATTGGAAACGGCAAAGGACTATGGAAAGAGTTGGCTGGCAGTTTTGGCGATGTTGGGGATCAAGCTACACAATTGACCCTAATGGCTGTATTGACGATATAGTGAATGTTCTAAATAGCATGCAAATACTACCGTGTAAAAGCTATAGTACAGCAAACATTTATACTGAATATCGTGTTTACGAAAAAGAAATTGAACCACAAGTTTATAATTTCGTCGAGATGAAAGAAAAAAAATTAATAAGGTTGAAGCAGGAACAATTATTTCTGAAATAAGGTACTCATTTGTAGCGACTATTCCATTGATGGACAGGCACAGGAATTTATTGATGCAGGTGTTCAGGGCTTCATTCAAAAGCCTTTGACAATCGTAGAAATATCAAAGAAACTGAAGAAAATTTTGGAGGCCAAATAAAAAATTATTTGGAGAGATAAAAATGTTACAACAAACGCAGGAAAAAATATTTTCAAGCCTTAAAATTTCAAAAGACCAACTACTGAACGAGATATCAGTACTTTTGGTTAAACAGCAATTATCAGAATATTTAATGGAAATTGAGTATCTGGAAAGTAAGTATAATAAGAAATTTGAAAAATTTGATCATGATTTTAGAAATCAGAAAGCCTCGTATGAAATGGAAAACGACTGGATGAAATGGAAATTTGCGATTGAAAGCCAGGATTATTGGCAAAATATTCTGAAATAAAAAACTTATGATACTCGATATTATTGAAAAATATTCAGAAGTTATACTAACTTATGATATTCAAAATTTTAAGATTGTTGGTCCATCTTATCATTTATCATGTAATATCAAGATGACGAATAAATCTCAGCTTTTTGTCAAAGATTATCTTTTTTTGGATGGCTATAGAAAGTACTCATTTCATTGGCAAGACGAGAATGGCAATTGTATTTTTCGATGGGACAATGCGCCTCACCATCAAGATGTTGTTACTTTTCCGTATCATAAACATATTGGAAAGGAAGAAAATATTAAAGAATCACAACCTATGAAATTAGAAATTGTTATGGAATATATCAGCAGTCAGATTCGAAAAATGACTTAACTAATAAGCAACGAAACCGCTTAACAATCGGGTTCAGTGGTAGAATTTGCCTGAACATGAGTTTCCGTTCAGGCACTATTGATCATGGAGATTAAATTGTGGATGAAAATAATAAGAAGTTAGTAGCCGCAACATCGGCAGTATTAAAATATATACAACAAGAGGAAGAAATTATATATTCTCAGCCATGTCCGGCAGCCGCGCAGGCTCCTTCAGTTAAACTCAGGCTGTGGGGTCTGAGTCAGTTAAACTCAGGCTGTGGGGTCTGAGTGGCAGGCAGGCACAAATGCAGATGCGCAACCTTATGCAGATGAAAGCCTTTCATGGATCAAAATTTATGTAGCCGTTCACGGTTTACAGTTATCGGTTCACGGTTGAAAAAACAGTGAACTGTGAACGGTTACAAATTCATGAAGTAGTCGAGTAGGCAAGTCGTCAACCACTCAACTATTTTCTAACTCGACCAATATCAAGAGGAGTTCTTTAAATATGAGCGATCATAATCAAGTAAAAATTACAAAAATGGATTTTAGCGGAGAAAGGACAAAAGCAGAAAATCCTCTTAAAATACAGGATCTGACTTTTCGCGACGGCCAGCAGTCATTATTCGCCACCAGGGGACGAACCGAAGACATGATCCCTATTGCCGAAATGATGGACGAAGTAGGGTTCTGGGCTCTTGAAACCTGGGGCGGGGCAACATTTGATGCCATGCACAGATTTTTAAACGAAGACCCTTGGGAAAGGATAAGGACTTTAAAAAGGTATATCAAAAAAACCCGCTTTTCCATGCTTCTTAGAGGGCAGAATTTAGTTGGATACAGAAATTATGCAGATGATGTTGCCAAAGCCTTTGTTGAAAGAGCCGCACATAACGGTATTGATATATTCAGGACATTTGACGCATTAAATGATTACCGGAATTTTGAAACAGTTTTTCCTGTTATCAAGGAGTGCGGAAAACATTTTCAGGGCTGTATCTGCTATTCTCTGACAGAAAGACGGATGGGCGGAGAGGTCTATAACCTCGAATATTATAGTATCTGTATCAAGGATATGGCAGGCTTGATGGCCCCTTATGATGCTTATGTTCTTGTTAAAGCGATTAAGGAAGCTGTATCTGTTCCTATTCATCTTCACAGCCATTTTACTTCAGGTATGTCTTCTATGACTCATCTAAAGGCGGTAGAAGCTGGTGTAGACATACTTGGCACATGCATGTCTCCTTATGGATTCCGCAGCTCACATCCTGCACTCGGGCCTCTTGTTATGACGCTTATGGGAACAAACAGAGATACCGGCTTTGATATCAAACTTCTATCATCCATTAATGCAATCCTTGAAAAAGAAATTCTCCCCAAATACCGATATTTACTGGATGATACCAAAGTTTCAATTATTGATACAAATGTTCTTGTACATCAAATTCCGGGAGGCATGCTCTCTAATCTGGTAAACCAGTTAAGAGAAATGGATGCTCTCGACAAGCTGGATAAAGTATATGCGGAGCTCCCCAAAGTCAGAGAAGATCTTGGACAGGTTCCACTTGTTACTCCCATGAGCCAAATTGTTGCCACACAGGCAATTAACAATGTCCTGTTTGATGATGAAAAAGAGCGTTACAAAATGATAACAGCACAAGTAAAAGACTTATGCTATGGTCTTTATGGAAAAACACCTGCACCAATTAACCCCAAAATTCAGAAAAAAGCTTTAAAAGACTATCCAGGGGGAGAAAAGCCTATTACCTGCAAGCCTGCAAAGGTTATAAAACCCGAACTTGATAAAGCCAAAGAAGATGTAAAGGGTTTAGCCGCAGATTTGGAAGATGTTCTTATTTATGCGCTTTACCCTGTTACCGGAAAAAGATTTCTTAAATGGAAATATGGCAAGGAAGAACCACCGAAGGAAGTAAGGCCGAGGACTTTGGAAGATGTCAAGGCTGAACAGGAACTTATTAAAAAGGCCAGAGCAGGAAAGCTTGTTGAAAAGAAAGAAAAAGCGGCTCCGTCGAAAGGCAATAATCTCAGAAAATTTAACGTATTCATTGACGATGAATACTTTGAAGTTGGAGTGGAAGAAGTAGGAGGTTCACCAATAGTAAGCTATGTTCAACAGGCACAAAGCCAGATACCTGCTCAACAACCTGTAACAGTTGCTCCATCGCCCCAGGTTTTACCCGCAGCTCCACAACCACAGGTTCCTGCTGCACCTGTAGAGCAGCCGGCAGTACCTGCAAAATTTACAACTACAGCATCCAAAAAGGCGGAAAGCGATAGCGAAGGGACACCGCTTAAAGCTCCTATGCCAGGCATAATTGTAAGTTACAAAAAGCAGGTGGGCGATTCTGTAAATACTGGAGAGACAGTTGTAATTCTTGAAGCCATGAAAATGGAAAATGCCCTGCCGTCTCCTGCGGGCGGAACAATAAAATCCATCAATTTTGCCGGCGGTGATTCAGTTGCCAGAAATGATGTTCTCTGTGTTATTACCTAAATCGTTCAACTTAGGTATTGGGTTAATGTTTTATGAAGATCCATGAATATCAGGCAAAAGAATTATTCAAAAAATACAAGATTTCCATTCCTGATGGAGGCATTGCCCTTACCCCTGATGAAGCCAAAAAAAATGCCGATAAAATAGGCAGTTTTCCTGTTGTCATTAAAGGACAGATTCATGCAGGAGGACGGGGCAAAGGAGGAGGCATAAAGCTTGCAGAAACAATGGAAGAAGTTGAGAGCATAGCAAAAAGAATTTTAGGCATGCTCTTAATCACTCACCAGACAGGCCCCAAAGGTAAAATAGTAAAAAAAGTGCTGGTTGAAAAGAGCCTGAAAATTGAAAAAGAGCTTTATCTGAGCATCATTCCGGACAGAGCAACTGCAAAGATAGCTATAATTGCAAGCAAAGCCGGTGGAATGGATATTGAAGAAGTTGCTGCAAACCAACCTGAAAAAATTATAAAAATCCATATTGACCCTCTTTTAGGTATCCAGCCATTTCACTGCCGTCAGGCTGCCTTTGGCCTGAAACTCCCGCCCTCTTTGATTAGACAGTTTACTTTGACATTAATAAATCTTTACAGGCTTTTTGTTGATTATGACTGCACGCTTGTGGAGATAAATCCCCTTGCAATAACAGCAAATGAAAATATCGTGGCGCTTGATGCGAAAATCATTTTTGATGATAATGCGCTGTTCCGCCACAAGGACATACTCGAATACAGAGATCTTGATGAAGAAGACCCCTTTGAAGTTGAGGCATCCAAGTTCAATCTCAATTACATTAAACTGAGTGGAAATGTCGGGAATATGGTTAATGGCGCGGGTCTGGCCATGGCAACCATGGATTTAATTAAACTTTATGGCGCTGAACCCGCAAATTTTCTAGATGTAGGCGGCACTGCTAATGCGGAAACGGTGGAAAACGGATTTCGGATTATACTTAGCGATAAAAATGTTAAAGCAATTCTGATAAACATTTTTGGCGGAATTCTTCGCTGTGATCTGCTGGCAAAAGGGGTTGTACAGGCTGCTGACAAGGCGGAAATAAAAATCCCTGTGGTAATTCGCATGGAAGGAACAAATGTTGAAGAAGGCCGCAGGATCCTTTCTGAATCAGGCCTGAACTTTACTATTGCAGCGGACTTAAAGGAAGCAGTTCAGGCAGTTACACAGCTTGTCAAGCACCTTCGGCGCGGACATAAGTGCCTAAAGTGAGCTAAAGTTAAAAAAAAGTGCCTAAAGTATGTTAAAGTGCCCTAAAGTGCCTAAAGTTGTGGTACGCCTTTGGCGTGCTGATTGATAATCCGGGGTTGCAGGAGTTACTCCTCCTTTGCGCATTGACGACTGAAGGAATCTATATAAAATGGCAGAATTCCTTAACTTTAGGCACTTTTTCTCGTTCCCATGCTCCAGCGTGGGAATGTATAAGGAAAATATTGCCTATGGTACAAATGTAGTGGCCGGGGTAACTCCCGGCAAGGGCGGCCAGAAAGTGGATGACGTGCCTGTATTCAATACCGTTAAAGAAGCCATGGAAAATACAGGTGCAAACTGCAGCTTGATCTTTGTGCCACCGGCTTTTGCCGCAGATGCTATTCTGGAAGCAGTGGAGGCTGAAATCGAGTTAATTGTCGCCATAACAGAAGGTATTCCGGTTATGGATATGATTAAAGTCAAAAATTATATGAAAAGCACAAAGTCCCGCCTCATCGGTCCCAACTGTCCCGGAATCATCACACCCGGCCAATGCAAGATCGGCATCATGCCCGGCCACATACACAAACAAGGCGGCCCAATAGGAGTTGTATCCCGCTCCGGAACCCTGACTTATGAAGTAGTAAATCAGTTAACTCTGCATGAAATTGGTCAAACCACCTGTATAGGAATTGGCGGCGACCCGATAAATGGAACTAACTTTATAGACTACCTTGATGCTTTTGAAAAAGATCCCGACACTGAAGGAATCGTTATGGTCGGGGAAATAGGCGGCAGCGCAGAAGAAGAAGCATCCGAATTTATCAAAAAACATGTAACAAAAAAAGTGGTCGGATTTATTGCTGGTTTAACTGCGCCACCAGGAAGACGCATGGGACATGCAGGCGCAATTATCAGCGGCAGCAGTGGTACGGCTCAAGCAAAGATTGCAGCAATGAAAAAAAGCGGTATTTATGTCTGCGAAGATCTTGGTTCGTTTGGAGAAATGTGCGCTGAAGTATTTTAATACAAAATCAAAATGTTAACTTTTCCAACATGACAATCTTATCTGCCTTGCAATAATACCTTCTAAAAATTTTATCGTGAGCTTAAGAGATATCTGAGGGAGGTTGGATAATAATGATTACTGCTGAAAAAGTTTACAGAGAAATTTTAGAGATGCCACTAACAGAAAGAGAGAAGTTATTCGCTGTGATACCAGTGTAAATGTGAAATGGCTGTCAATGAAGCAATTATTGAACCATTTGATGCAAATATCGTGCTAATGGACAACTTTCACCGAGAATTGCGGATAAGGTTAAGCAAAAACAATGCCATTTGTCTATTGTAGAAATTATACTTTAAAATATCAAATAGTTACATTGATTATATGGCAAGGATAGCTATGCTAATTCATAGAAAAATATGTGAAATTGTGAAGCAAATTACACAAATTCTATTACATTTTTTACATAATTTTAGGATAGCACAAAGGATGAAAAGGTTAGAATGGGAAAAAAGGGGCGAGTCTTGTATCATGTAATTTGCCCTTATGGAAAAGTTACGTAATGAAAGGAAATTTCTGGGATCAGTTGACCTCGTGAACGGTTACTGATATTGTTTATTGAAATTTAACACATATTCAAAGTCTGCAACTATATCCGCCCGGCTAAGGAATGTTACAAATGGCTCAGCTCCCTGCTAAAATAAAGAACACTATAGACAACTATCTTAAAGCATTAAACCGCAATGATATTCCAATTAAAGAAGCGATACTTTTTGGTAGTTATGCAAGAGGGAATTATCAGGAATGGAGCGATATAGATATTGCTTTAGTTTCTGATATATTCGGGGGCAATCGAATCGATGACAAGGACAAAATAAGAAAGACTACGCTGTCTATAAGTAGTGAAATAGAAGTAATTCCTTTTTCGCCTGATGATTTTAATTTGCAGAATCCATTTGTGAAAGAAATTTTAAAAACAGGCATAAGGCTGGTTTAATTTCTTCAATAATTTGGGATAGGGCTTAAATGGGGATAGTCCCTACAAAGTAATACAGGTCGATATTCCCTAACCTGCATTGTTTTGTAGGGACTACCGATATTTGGGTGTATCCGAATTGGTCAAGACTTTTTCGGAGTTTATGAAAATGGTGGCAAACAAGTTAACCTGTCCTACAATCTCTTCATAAGCGATTCCAGTTTTTCTGAGGATGTAACTTTTTTGTCGCGGCGGTCATCAATCGAGACTGTAGTAACTACCCGCTGAACGCCTTTTTCAAAAGGAACCGAGTGCATCTTCTTGATCAGCATTAAGATATCATCCAAATCGCCATCAATGACAGTTCCCATGGCATTCATCTCAAAGTTCGCCCCTGCATCATTTAAAACTTTTACACAATCGGCAACAAAGTCGCCGACACTTGGGGTAGCTGTGCCTATTGGTATTATATTAATTGTTGCAATTGGCATTATTCCCTCCTCTATATTTCCAAACAAATAGTGTCTGAAGGATTTTTTCCTTCAATCTTTAGTTCGATATATAAATTATATAACATATTAAAATCAATCATTAAATTATTTATCTTTACGTTCTTCCTATCTTTCTTGACATAAAACTCTAAATTTATTAAACTATATAGTTTAAGTCATTATAATTTTTGTGGTTAATTTTTATCTTCAATTGCTTGAAATCTATCTAATAAATAATGCAATCTTCCTACACTGACAAAATAATATCCGGCTGGTGGACAAAAGGGAACACTGAGCCGAAAGTCGGCGATAATGCCATAAAGGACTCAATATTAAAAGTAACTAATCCTGTATTTTTGATAGGTATAGACGGGGGAATTGCCGTCTCCCAGGATGGTACTATAACTATAGGAAATAAATTAGAATCAAATAATAACCATCTTCCTTTATATGCATATGCTCCCCGGCTTCATCCGGAAGACCTTGGTGATCCATATTTTAAAAAGTCACACAATCTCCGTTATGCATATATTGCAGGAGCAATGGCTAACGGCATTACATCAGTTGAAATGGTAGAAAAAACAGGCCGTGCCGGAATGATGGGATTTTTTGGAGCAGCAGGCCTTTCCCTCGATGGAATAGAGTCCGCTATTGATAGACTTCAAAAAAATATGAATAACAACTATCCCTTTGGCTTTAACCTTATAAACAGTCCCAACAATCCTGATCTTGAATCAGCGATAGTTAATTTGTATTTAAAGCGGGGGATAAGACTTATAAGTGCCTCGGCATATCTTGAGCTTACCCTTCCGCTCGTTTATTTCCGTGTAAAAGGAATCCATCGTGATTCCAATGATAATATAGTATGTCCGAATAAAATTATTGCAAAAGTATCGAGGATCGAAGTTGCCGGAAAGTTTTTTTCGCCGCCGCCTGATAAAATACTTTATCAACTTGTTGACAAAAATATGATTACAAGAGAAGAAGCAACTCTTGCGAGATCTATACCTGTAGCAGATGATATGACCGCAGAGGCTGATTCAGGAGGACACACCGATAACAGGCCGGCTCTTTCTCTATTGCCGACAATAATTGCGCTTCGTGATGAGCTTGCTGAAAAATATAAGTATAAAAAACCTCTTTGTGTGGGACTTGGCGGTGGAATTGCTACACCCTCAGCAGCAGCAGCAGCCTTTTCCATGGGGGCCGCGTATATTTTAACCGGCACTATCAACCAGGCCTGTGTTGAAGCCGGCACATCGGAACCTGTTCGTCAAATGCTCGCAGAGGCTAGACAGGCGGACGTAACGATGGCTCCTGCAGCAGATATGTTTGAAATGGGTATAAAAGTTCAGGTATTAAAACGCGGTACAATGTTTCCGTTTCGCGCTTCAAAATTGTACGATCTTTACTGTAGATATGACAGACTTGAAAATATACCTGAGATTCAAAGAAAAATGCTGGAAAAAGATTTTTTCCAATGCAATTTAAAGGATGAATGGGAGAATACAAAGAAGTTTTTTGTTAAAAATGATCCAAACCAGATAATCAGAGCTGAAAAAGATCCAAAACACAAGATGGCTCTAATTTTTCGTTCATACCTTGGCCGCAGTTCAAACTGGGCGATAACAGGCGATCTTTCAAGAAAAATCGATTATCAAATATGGTGTGGTCCGGCCATAGGTGCTTTTAATGAATGGGTAAAAGGGTCCTTTCTTGAAAAATACGAAAACAGGGAAACAGTAACAGTTGCAATGAACCTCCTTTTTGGAGCTGCTGTTGCAACGCGCGCAAACTGGCTTCGCAGCCAGAAAATTGCGCTGCCGAATAATGTCGGCAAAATATCTCCAATGAAGCTTTCAGAAATTTTGGAACTGCTTAAATAACAGTTTACGGTTGACGGTTTACAGTTTACAGTTAATGGTTGATCAAAACATAAAAGCAATCAGTTGTGAACTATTACTATCAAACATGCTGGAATCATTTTAAAAGGCTATTTAAAAAAACTGTAAACCGTGAACCGCGTATAAAGGTATAACAATTGAGTACTAATAAAAAAAAATCAATCAAGAATATTCACACTGCTATTATTGGTATGGGATGTTTTTTTCCAAAAGCATCAGGGCTGCATGAATACTGGCGTCTGATTTTTAAGGGTGAGGACGGCATTACTGATATCCCGGAAACCCACTGGTCTCCTGACGATTACTTTGATAAGGATCCCAAAAAACCAGACCATATCTACTGTAAAAGAGGGGGCTTCCTTTCGGCTGTTCCTTTTGATCCTACTGAATTCGGTATGCCTCCTTCTTCTCTTGAAGCAACTGATACCTCCCAGATCCTGGGCCTGCTTGCAGCCAGGATGGCGCTTGAAAATGCAGGCTATGGACGAAAAGCCGACTTCAGCCATAGCAGGACAAGCGTAATACTCGGCGCAACAGGGACACAAGAACTTACTATTCCGCTGGCTGCAAGGCTGGGGCATCCAATCTGGCGAAAAGCTCTTCACAATTCAGGGATTGAGCCTGATAAAGCAGAAGAAGTTATTAAAAAAATATCTGACTCATATGTATCATGGCAGGAGAATTCTTTTCCGGGTCTGTTGGGGAATGTTATTGCAGGAAGAATATGCAACCGTCTTGACATAGGAGGCACAAACTGTGTTGTCGATGCAGCCTGCGCCAGCTCGATGGGAGCTATTTACCTCGCCCTCCTCGAACTTTCATCAGGACGGTCAGACATGGTAGTCACCGGCGGTCTGGATACTTTAAACGATATTTTCATGCACATGTGCTTTGCCAGGACATTCATTCTTTCACCAACCGGAGATTCAAGACCTTTTTCTAAAGATGCGGACGGAACAGTTCTGGGGGAAGGAATAGGATTACTGGTTCTTAAAAGGCTTGAAGATGCTGAAAGAGACGGCAACAGGATTTATGCAGTTATCAAAGGCATAGGCTCCTCAAGCGATGGGAAATCACAAAGCATATATGCTCCCAAACCGGAAGGACAGTTAGAGTCCCTTCGCATTGCTTATGAGTCGTCAGATACTGATCCGGCTTCTGTTGAGCTTGTAGAAGCACATGGTACAGGCACTCGTGTCGGAGATAACGTTGAGTTCAGTGCACTTAAACGCCTTTTTGATGACTCTGATAAAAAAGCAAATACATGCGCATTAGGCTCGGTAAAGTCCATGATTGGTCATACAAAAGCCGCTGCAGGAAGCGCTGGGCTGATCAAAGCCGCTCTTGCTCTTTATAACAAAGTATTGCCGGCCACATTAAAAGCTGACGAGCCTGATCCAAAATTAGGAATCAGCGACAGCCCCTTTTACATAAACAGTGAAACAAGGCCATGGTTTTCTAAAAAGGAACACCCGCGCAGGTCCGGGGTCAGCGCATTTGGATTTGGTGGAAGTAATTTTCATATTGTACTGGAAGAACACCATCGGAATAAAAATGAAATTTTCTGGGATGGTTCAGTTGAAATTATTGCTTTATCGGCTTCCAGCAAAGAAGAAGTTGAAAACAAATTCCGCACCTTAAAAAACTCCATTAATAAAGGAATCTCATATAAAGAACTCGCAATTAAAGCAGCAAAAACCAGAAAAAATTTTTCACCGGATGATCAATTCAGATTTCTTTTAGTTCTTGAAAGACCATCTAATTCCTTAGGAAATCCGTCTGATGATTTTTCAGGACTTCTCAGCGAAGCATCAAATTCAATTGAATCAAACTGGCAAAACAATGATAGAGAAAACAACAGAAATTTGAAGAATATATTTTTGGGTGGACCTGAAAAACCCGGTAAAATCGCATTTATCTTTCCAGGCCAGGGGAGCCAATACGTGGGAATGGGCCGCGATTTAGTCTGTACATTCCCGGAGGCATTTAACATCCTTGAAAAAGCCAATGAAAAATATAATAATTCTGAACTGCTAAGCGATTTTATCTATCCCAGGCCGGCTCAAACAAAAACAGAAAAGAAAGAGCAGGAAGAAGCTTTAAGAAGAACCGACATTGCTCAACCGGCAATTGGCGCCGTTAGCCTGGCAATGCACAATATCCTTAAGGAATTCGGCATAAAACCTGACGCAACATGTGGACATAGCTTCGGTGAATTGACAGCCCTTTGTTCAGCAGGCTGGATAGATATAGACACATTTTTTCTTCTTTCAATTTCAAGGGGCAATTCAATGGCAGCAGCAGGCCAAAATAAAGATCAGGAAAACGGCGCCATGCTGGCTGTAAAGGCAAGCCTTGAAAAACTTGCAACACTGGTTATCGAAGTAGGTTCAGATGTCATTCTTGCAAACAAGAACAGCCATAACCAGGGCGTTCTATCCGGCTCAATTGAAGCAATAAACCGCGCTGTAAAAATATGTAAAAAGGAAGGATTAAAAGCAATAAAGCTCCCGGTGGCCGCTGCTTTTCACAGCAGTCTCGTTAAAAATGCCCGGAAACCTTTCAAAAAAGCATTAAAAAAGATCAAAATTTCTCCTTCGGAAATACCGGTTTTATCTAATACAACCGGCAAAGCATATCCTTATGATTCCGAACATGTAAAAAAACTGCTTGGCGATCACCTGATATCTCCTGTTGATTTTGTCAGCAATGTTGAGAATCTGTTTGAAATGGGAATTCGCACATTTATAGAAATAGGGCCAAAATCAGTTCTTACAGGACTTGTAAAATCAATATTAAACGACCGTAAATTTCAAGCCATTCCTTTAGATTGTTCTTCAGGGAAACAATTCGGATTGACGGATCTTGCAAGAACTCTTTGTTGTATTGCCTCTATAGGTCAGCGGGTTGAACTGAATAAATGGGAAAGGCCTGTTTCAGAATCAAGAAAGCAGCTTATGAGTATTCCTATTTCAGGTGCAAACTATAGAAGCCGGAAAACAGAAAACAAAAAAAGACCCACTGAAACCCCAGTTAAACAGATTAAACAGGTAAAAAACAAACCCGACAATACTCCACCCTCAAGCCTGATATCTGTCGAACACGGTAAGGGTATTACTGATACCGGAAAAAAATATACTATGGATAATAACAAATTAAAAGATGAACGTCCAACATCGAACGTCCAACATCGAACGTCGAATAATGATGTCGCTTCGCCATTTTATAATAATAAACAACCTGACTTAATTATAAACGCTTTAAACGTGGTTAAGCAAGGTCTGGAATCAATGCAGACTCTCCAGTTGCAGACCGCTGAAATACATAAAAAGTTTTTGGAAGCCCAAGCCGAAGTTTCAATGGGTGTTAGGGTCGAAGAAGAAATAGTTATAAATTCATTAATAGAGCAAAATACCATTCATAAAAAAACGGAAATTGAATCAGAAGATAAAAGCCCTGAAGATAAAAACAGCCCTTCGCAGGATAATATTCATGAAATCGAAAAAAACCTGTTAGAAACAGTAAGCTATCTTACCGGATACCCAGGGGAAATGCTCGGGCTTGATATGGATATAGAATCCGACCTGGGTATTGACTCAATTAAAAGGGTAGAAATCTTTTCCTCTCTTGAAGAAAAACTGAGCAACATACAATCTGTTTCTCCCGAAATAATGGGAAGCCTGAAAACTCTCCGCCAGATCGCTGAATACCTGATAAAAGCCCGGAAGATAAAAGCCCGGAAGATAAAAACAGCCCTTCGCAGGATAATATTCATGAAATCGAAAAAAACCTGTTAGAAACAGTAAGTCATCTTACCGGATACCCAGGGGAAATGCTCGGGCTTGATATGGATATAGAATCCGACCTGGGTATTGACTCAATTAAAAGAGTAGAAATCTTTTCCTCTCTTGAAGAAAAACTGAGCAACATACAATCTGTTTCTCCTGAAATAATGGGAAGCCTGAAAACTCTCCGCCAGATCGCTGAATACCTCGCTGGTACTTCCTTAAATAACGAGCCTCAAACCAGTACAATAAATACGCCGATAAATACGATTGCATCTCCAAAGTGTGCTGCTGAAAATGAATTGCCGGAAATAAATATTTCCGAGATCAGCAGAAGAGTTGTATCAATTGTTGAAAAACCTTATAAACAAGGAGACAGGCTGGATATTCCGCAAGGCAGAAAAGTCTTTGTTACTGATGATAACAGCAGTCTATCCAAAGCTATTACCGAAGAATTAAAATCACAAAATATAGATGCCGTGCACATTTCTAAAGAAGCGTTAATGAATAAGAAAGATCTGCCTAAAGCAGCCGGGCTTATAATACTGCCGACAAACGATCTTTCTACTGAAGAACAAAAAAATGACAAAATATTAAAAGATGCTTTTATCCTCACAAATCATCTGGCTTCCGA
>JAFDFV010000391.1 GCA_019309665.1 Deltaproteobacteria bacterium
TGTCAGTTGCGCCAAATTAATGGAAAACTTTTTTGAACTGGCAGAGACCCTGCCATGTGATTGCAAGTTTCAACTGCCGCGAGGAAGCTATCCTTCTCCGGTATTATATCTGCTCGAAACTGAGCTGAATGAAACCTGTAAATCTGAAATTTTTCCGGAAAGAAAAATGGACAAAGATGATAAGCAAGCAGATGAGGCAATAGATGAGGAACAGGATTTGGAGAATGTAAACAATCCTGATGAAAATTCTATTTTGAATTTTGAAGAAATATTCACCATGGAAACCTCGGACCTGGTTCCAAAACAAGCTTCATTTGAAAGAAAAACCGATATTACAAATTTAGAATCATCTGCTTGTCCCCATGACCAATCTGCAAATATGCATGATGCAAACATTTTTGAAAAAGAGCCGGAAAAGCAGCTTCCATCCAAACACAAAGTGGCTGATCTGTTTACAGAATATTTAACTCTCAAGCAGAAGCAGAAAAAAACAGATAAAAAGTTGAGTATAATTTCTGACAAAATGGAAAAACTTTTTGATTCTGATGAAAACAACACTATTGAAACCATGATAGGCACAATAAATAGAACAGAAGATCATAACGGAAACCGCAAGTGGATTTTAGAAGTGTCAGGAGTCTGATGCAAACCTTGTATATAACGGATAACGGTCTTCAGTTAAAAAAACGATCCAATCGGATTGCCGTTAAAAAAAATGGCAAGATAACAAAGGAAATCCCGATTCTTGATTTAAAACGGGTGATAATAATCGGCAACAGCCATCTTACCGCCGAGCTAATGCGGTATCTTGCAAGCAAAGGGATTGAAGTGGCTTTTTTATCTTCCCATCTGAGATTTAAGTTTCGGATTGTGCCGCAGACATCAAAAAATATTTTCCTGAGAATAGCCCAGCATGAAAGATATCGAGATGATAGTTTCAGATTGCGCATAAGTAAAATATTTGTTAAAACAAAATTACAAAATCAAAAAAGTTTCCTTGTGCGTTATCAGCGTAATCAACCGGATGTAAACCTTGGCAAGTATATTAAATTGCTCTTAAATTGTGCTTCAAAGGTGGAACAAAAAGATTCAATTGAAGGATTGATGGGCATTGAAGGCGCCAGCGCCAGAGGATTTTTTGAAGCATACGGCAAACTGATCAAAAAAGAATTTGAATTTAAGAAAAGAGAATACCATCCTCCGCCTGATCCTGTAAATGCCATGCTGAGTTTTGGCTATATGCTTTTGTTTAATGAATTGAGCGGGCTTCTTGAAGCCTGTGGATTTGATATTTATATCGGTTTTTTGCACAGTATCACTTACGGACGAGCCTCATTGGCAAATGATTTAATGGAGGAATTACGCAGCCCTGTTATAGATCGTTTTGTTTTATATCTTATTAATAAAGGAATTATAAAAAAAACAGCATTTAAGTCCGGTCAAAAAGGAATTTTAATGAAAGACAGTGCAAGAAATTCTTTTCTCGCCAATTATGAAAATTTTATGACTGCATCTTTTCTAAACATAAAAACTAAAAAAAGAACCAATTATAGAAAAATTCTTCAACAGAGAGTTTATGAGATTGAAAAAGCAGTCTTAAATAATTATGATTACACGCCTTTTGTGCTTTACACATGATTAAAATTTAGATAAAATTCGAGAACCTCAAAACAGGCCGAAAACAGGGGTTATCCTCGAATTATTTTAAAACAAAGTAATTGTTTGATATTATAGCATATAATGACGTCAGGGAATATTGGTAATGTCAAAATCGGCAAAAAAACAGACTCTAAAATTCAACAAAAAAGGAGATCCTCGAATTGTGGTATATAACTATTTGAAATATAATACGATAAAAAGGCTGGTATCGGAAGCATTGACCTGATTTAGAAGGGATTGCGACAACCTTGACTATTGCGTAACCGGGCGGATTATAAAAAGATCGGAAGCATTGACCTGATTTAGAAGGGATTGCGACGCCCTGAATCCTGATATTACCGCACCTAACATCATATTATCGGAAGCATTGACCTGATTTAGAAGGGATTGCGACATCTGACAAACCTCCCCTTCATGTGCCCTGCCATAACATCGGAAGCATTGACCTGATTTAGAAGGGATTGCGACATTTCTACCACTGTGCCTTTTGTCCCACTGTTGATCATATCGGAAGCATTGACCTGATTTAGAAGGGATTGCGACATGAATCCAACACGCCTGGGGTTCCGACAATAACAGATCGGAAGCATTGACCTGATTTAGAAGGGATTGCGACATGTGAAAATACGCTTTGTAATCAGTAGGATGGTAAATCGGAAGCATTGACCTGATTTAGAAGGGATTGCGACAATCCCGCCTATACGTTTAATGGATGTTAGCTTTAATTTATCGGAAGCATTGACCTGATTTAGAAGGGATTGCGACAATTCATTATTGTAATAGATACCCATTAATGGCTCTATATCGGAAGCATTGACCTGATTTAGAAGGGATTGCGACATGCAATTTGTTTTCTATAGGCAGTATATTGTTAGGATCGGAAGCATTGACCTGATTTAGAAGGGATTTTTTGGAATGATGAATTATGAATGCGGAATGATGAATATAAAAAAGCCAAAGCGATAAATTGTTCATCATTCAGCTTTTATC
>JAFDFV010000072.1 GCA_019309665.1 Deltaproteobacteria bacterium
AAACTATTTGGGGAAAACTATGAGCTTTAAGCCTGATCAAGAGATAGAACACTTTGTCTGTCGATTCTTTGAAACGTACGGAGCGGTGCTGGAAGAGAATGGTAAAGAATTCGAGGTGCTCTTGTCTGAAAGTCTGTCCGGATTGCTTAAGACGCCCGAACATATTCACATCAACAGGGGCTTTGTTTCAGACACTCCAGACGCTGATCCTGAGTCCAGGCACACATATTCCATCAATTACGGCTCGCACCTCCTCGAGAAAATGGTCAATGCTGCATGTGCTCACGTTCCCCTGCTTGCCTGTCAGGTCGAGTTTGACTACCTCAAGAGCGCTGGTTTCGAAAGATTGATCAACGAACAGTTTTCCTTTTTTGGAGCCGTGGGAAGTGTGGAAAGCACAGCAAAAATCAAGACAGAATACCTTTTCCTGACGTGTCGTTATATTGCCCAGAGTGACGAACAAAAGGAGGGTCTTGTAAGTCTGATATTTAATCTTGAGACAGGCGCGCATGTCCCGCATATGGCTGATATGCTCTCCTTGGCAGCCAGGGATTTTAAAACAGAAAAAAAAAGGGTTGCCGCCTGGAAAGACAAACAGATTAAAGAGATTATGGAATGGATAAGGAGACAAATGAAAGAGAGCATTACAGAGAAGATATGCCCTTTTCAGGAAAGCATGACAAGGAGATTCAGACGGGATGTGTTAAATCTCGAAGAATATTATGCCGGTCTAAAAGAGGAAATGGAAAAAAGCCTTGAACGACCCGGTCTCTCAGATCAACTGATCAAGGACAGGCAGGAAAAGATCACCCTTCTTCCTGATGAGCTGGCAAGAAAAAAGGATGACCTGTTCAAGAAATACAGCGTCAAGGTAAAAGTGGAACCCTGCAGCGCCATGTTGATTAGTACACCGGCAATTAAGATTCTCTATAAAACATCAATCGGCAAAAAAAGAAAAAATTTTTCTCTGATTTATAATCCGGTTACCAAATCCGTAGATCCGCTTGTCTGTCAGAAGTGTGGGAGAAGCGCCACAAACATCTATTTTAATGATCGTCTGCACCAGCTTTGTCCTGCTTGCAGTAGGGAAATGATGTAGCTACCCGTTTCCCAAACTGGCAGATAAGGGCATTGAAAAACTTTAACAGCTAACAGCCAAAATAAAATAAACAAGGTCTGTACTACACAAAACATCCATTCAAGCAGTTCACGTGAAAAGGCCCTGCATCCTGTGTGGTATTCGGAAAGCTTGGCGCCTATAAGTATATTTTCAACAAAGGTTAAAAATCGGTTTGCGATATATTTCCAAACTTGAGCCATAACCTCATCGTAGGTTTTGGGCATGTTTAGGGACATCCTATATTGACTAACTCTATTTTGTTCTTTTTCATGGAAAGTTTGTGGACATCCACTATTCCACTATTATTTTCACAAAATATCTCAAGCTCTTTCCAGTAATTTAAAATATTTCTCTCTGCTCATTCCAATTACACGCATATTGTTTTTGATAATGAATGTTGGTATTTTTTTATATTTGGGTATTATCACAGGCCTAACAGCCTCAGGATACCGGTAAATAAGATGGTCCCCTTTTGTCCGAACATACACGCATCCAGCCATTTCAAAAATCTTGATCTGAACTTTATAATGGGTCGGATTGATTTTCATTAGACAGCTACTTCGATAGGTGTAAACCCAACCAACTCTTTGCGCACGCTCAATATATCAGTATTAATTTCCTCCAATCCGCACTCTTCAATAAACTGCTCAAATGTTCCCGTCTTTTTTGTCTCTTCAATATTGATGAGTATAGCCTCTATGAGATTTTTCTTTGCCTGATGAACATCCTCGCCGCAGGAAGCAATATCCAATTCAGGACAATAAGAAACATACATATTCCCTTCTTTCCATATCTCCTCAGTCAAACGTATTTTCATGAGCTTAACTCCTTTTGCAACAGTTTATCCTTTCTAAAATAATAGTATGAGGTTGGGAACAAGATCAAGAGGAATCATTGGTTAAGCAAGCGGGTATTTTAAATTCCAGGGCGCTCAGGCGGGACGCTGGCAACTTTGTCAACTTATTCATCAAGAAGTCCATGCTTTTTTAACTGCATTCCACTGATCTTAATCAGGTAACCTGAATCAGCAGATGAATCCAAAATGATCAATTTCTTTTACCTGTACACCCTTTTTAAGAAGCTCTTTTAACTTTTGCGGGGTCATTCGTTCGATTTAGGTTTAATATGCAGTTCATCTGTTTTGCAAAGCTCTCAGGGTTTTACCCAGCTCCGCCCATTCGGTTACATAGATTATAAACTGTAATTTCCTGAAATAAATGATTAATAATGAATATCTACGGCTTGAATCTGTGATAAAGACAAATCGTTAAGCCTGTTTTTTGTTCGCTTCCCAGATCAAAATACGTGGTCGTTTTTCCAGTTTCGAAACAAGGTCGTCAAACTCATTCCTGCTCAGGACAAGTGAGCGTATCTTTCTTTTTATATATCGTTCAGTTTTTCTGCTCAAATCATTGAGGTAATATTGATCAATATTTCCTACTAACATGAGATCAATAATTCCCGTGTCCTTGCCTTCAGCATAGTCATCAATAAGATAAGCCTGTTCCAGATCGCCTAATCTATTGACAATGCTGTCGATTACCTGATCGATGCCCATAACTTTACTTACCATTGATTTGAGTTCAGGGAAAAGCGGGTGCTTCTGATTTGCCGCATAAAACACCTGTCGCCCGCTTTTTTCAGATTTGAGGAGGCCGGTGTTTGTGAGCTGGTTTAGTTCTTCTCTAACCGAATTGCTTGAAGCGTTGAATTCCTTGGCCAGTTCTCTCAGGTATGATTTGGTTTTAGGATTAAAGAAAAAGCGGGTAAGCAGCTTGATCCTGGTTTTTGATGAGATAAGTCCTGAAAATAGATTTTCCAATTCTTATTCCTTTATTGAACCGTGTGTCTTTACATTCCAGACCCTTAGGATAATACTTTGTTGCTTTATGGTTCCTATTTTTATTTATTGGCCAACGACCAAACTGAGTCCATCTCCAGCGCCTTGTGCGGTTTTGTTGCTTATCAGTATGTCATTTCTCGAATCTGACTGCTTTTATTCCAGAATATTTTGCCAATAATCTCGGCTTTCAACTGCAAATTTCCATTTCATCCAGTTATTTTCCATTTCATACGAGGCTTTCTGATTTCTAAAATCATGATCAAATTTTTCAAAATTTTTATTATACTTATTTTATAGATACTCAATTTCCATTAAATATTCTGATAGATGAAACTTTCCGTGAACACTTACAAATGGAGATAGACGTATACAGATAAACACAATGAGAAAGATTCAATTAGCGGCAAAACTGTTACTTGAACCTGAATCTTCCACATAGGCCATTTTCCTAACGGCCCTTATTTAACCTTATCACGGTAATTAATTCCGACTTTTTACGAGGGCATCATTTGTTAACAGTATTAAATTTTCCAATTAAGGGGTTTCATTATCTTGGAACAGTTCTTTATTTTGATGCAGTTTCAACCTATTTAATATTCCATTTCGTTACTGTTGAAAGAAGTTGTTTGTATATTCCCAAATCGTAAACTGTCAGCGGATTCAGGCTTTGTTTTAATTGACTTATGTCCTGTCCGTTTTTTAATTTTTCCAATATGGCTCCGAGAAATGCACGGGTTCGAGGAGGATATTCCAGGGCGTACTTAATGAGTTGTAAAATATCTTTCTGTTTTAGTCCTTTTATGAAATTCAAGAGATAAGCTACAGCCATAGCCTTATCCAAATCTGGGATTTTTTTGAAATCCTTCAATACATCAAGTATTTCAAGCAGATGGAAATTGTCATTTGTAACATTTATATAACTTTTCACCCTCCTCACTTTTACATTGCCGATTTGGGTTCGAATTTCTTTAACCTTGCTTGAAACCTTTATATCTTTTGGAACCTGGATAGTTAACCCCATTCTGTTATATAATGCAGTTCCTGTCATATAAGCGATTCTTTTGTCTCCATTGAACAGATATGGACGTAACAGTTCTTCTTCTCTTGGTTTCAGTTCTCCAAAAACAGTTTTCTTTGGTTTGTAGAAGACCCCTGTTGAAATGCGCTTTATAATTTTTTTTGCAATCAGTCTCTCAATGGCTTTTGTCGCAGCGCCATACTCCTCATTTGGAATACACAGATGCTGATACTTAAACGTGGTGCCCACAGGTATTTTATTGATTTTTCTACTTACTTTTTCAGATATTTTCATTTTCGTATTATTGTATTTCACATTTTGTAGGGAGCATATGGAAAATACGATGTTTTGTCAAGTATTTTCCGGACAATACTTGACAAAATGAGCATTGGAGGAGTCGAACCTCCCTTTCAAAACAAACTTTCCGTTTTTGTGTAATCTCCCCGAGCCAGAATGATGGGGAATTGCCAAAACAGGCGGCAAGACGAAGAGCCGTGTCCGTGGTTATACTCCTTTTACAATGGACTATTTCATTGATCCGGCGCGGAGAAACACCAAGGTTTCTGCCAAGCTGATTCTGGCTTATGTTCAATGGAGGTAAGGATGGCAGAGATAGTATTGAAAACCGATAGGCCGGATAAGGCCGTTCAAGTTTTGAAAGAAGCCTTGGGAACTGAAACCTTGCGTTTAAAATACAGCCTAAATCTTGCAAAAAAGCGACTGAAAAGATTTGAAGCAAAATACAATATTTCATCAAAGAAATTCATGAACGTGGGTAGTGCCGATTATTCCTATTTACTTATGGTCGCCTTTCCTCCCAGCCTTGTGTGTCATCTCATCTTCAATGCCCTTTGCAAGCAGATATCTTATATATGCGCTGTAAGACAGGCTCCTCTTTTTCGCAAGCATCTTGACTTTCTGAAGTACAAGTGGGTCAAATTTGATTGAAACAGGTTTTAGTTTTGGCCTTTTAAAAGTATCTTTGGATTCTAAAAGATCCTCCCAATAATCCCCAATTGAGTTTCTTTCCCAGAATCTTATCTCTTCTTTTGCTGTTTTGAAATCAGGCAATTTCATTAAACACGCCGTGCCTTGCAATATGTTCGATATTATTATCGAACCATTCAAATTCTCTAATCTCCATATTAAATTATTACAAAAAGGTATAGTTATTGTCAAGGCTGAACCAGCAATTCCCGATTTGTATTTAAACCTATCTGTGCCTGCCCCGCCCGCCCCGTAGCTCCGGCAGATGGTACTGGGGTAGGTCAGATGATCGTACTGGGGTGAATCCGCGGCTAAATAATTACTTCTTTTCCGCCTTAATCAATAAGACCGCCGACAAAGAGCGGGGCATAATCTTCGCATCCAGCCATACAGGCAACATATAAAATCGATTGGCCCACTTGAAAAATTGACCAAAAATATTCGTTAACATTCTATGTTCCATCGTCCAACAACCCCTCGTCCAATCCCCTTGACATTCGGGTCAAGCAGGGTTAATATGTAATTTATAATATGAAAGTATAGGTAATAAAATATGAAAATTGGAGAGCGTGGACAGGTCACCATTCCTAAAGCTATACGTGAGAAGTACGGACTTCTGCCCCAAATCGAAGTCGATTTCCTTCTGAAAGAAACAGGTATACTAATCCGAAAAAAAACACATCACGTCAGTCCTGTGGAGCAAGTCTACGGCATTTTGGGAAAAAACGTCCAAACAGACCCTTACATTGAGTCGATAAGAGGCAGATGATTACCTTTGTTGACACCAATGTATTGCTTGATGTTTTTTTACCTGATCCCAAATGGGGACAGAAATCAAAAATACGTTTGGAACGGGCGTTTAATCAAGGATCGCTAATTCTCAATGAAATCATATATTCCGAACTAACGCCGCAATTTTCCAGCAAAGCATTGCTGGACGATGCTTTAAAAGTCCTCAGCATTCGTATCGTCTCTTTGGATCTTAAAGCGGCATACAATGCAGGACGGATATGGAAAGATTATCGAAAGGCAGGTGGCAGGCGCAACCGTATTTTGGCTGATTTTTTAATTGGTGCTCATGCCAAAATGCAGGCGGACCAGCTCCTGACAAGAGACCGCGGCTTTTACAAAAAATACTTTTCGGATCTTCATATCATTTATTAAACCCATCATATATATCGCATCCCTCTTATTTCTGATAGGTTACAGGGTATTGGCTGGTTAATACACTAATCAATCCCGATATAAACCTTATAACCTAACGTATTCCTTCCAAAACTCAAAACCCCATTCGCTCGAAATGACAGCATAAAAAAAGGGAGCGGTTAAGCCTACTTCATCTTTCATACTCCATCAAAGCTTCCTGAGCCAATTGCTCTAATACATCTTCTGATTCGGCAAACAGTTTTTCCCATTTTTTATCAGCTTTGATTTCATATAGTAGCCATCTTCCAATAACATTATGTTCAATTTCTGGAAGCTTTGATGCCTGATTAAAGGCATTTTCTAATAATTTTGTCATTTTTACAGCTCATTTTCTTGCGAATAACCAAATAATTATATGATTTTCTGTTTAAATACCACACATAAAAAATGTCGGCAATAAAAATGCAATGTAGCCGTTCACGGCTTGAAATTGGAAAGTAGAAATTGGGGAGACCTGTCTGCGTGCGGGAACGTCCAGGCAGGGATGAAACTTTCCGTGAACGCTCGTTTTGTCACGCCACCTTGGTTTCCACGAGATCAAGCACTTTGGCCTGAACACTATCGAGCACGGAATCTCGAATGAACGTGCTCGCGCTAAGGATCTCAATACCAATCAGATCCCCTTCGGCATTGAGTTCCGCCGTGATATTTGGGCTAACCTCTACACTGCCCGCCTCTGGTTCATCCGATATGGCAAGATGAAGAACGTCGTCATTTTCGAAGTATGCCATTCGTGTTTTATTCATTCTTAAACCTCCCCGATTTAATTCGAGAGTTGATTTGTTGCCGATACTTCATATACTCGGTACATACAATCGTTGCCTACTCCATTTTTCCTCCTCATCCGAACAAGTAATTATATGATTTTTGTTTAAATACCACACATAAAAAATGTCGGCAATAAAAATGCAATGTAGTCGTTCAGGGCTTGAAATTGGAAAGTAGAAATTGGGGAGACTTGTCTGCGTGCGGGCACGCACAGGCAGGGATGAAACTTTCCGTGAACACTTACAATGTAATTTTGTATGTTTTAAGACGCAATAAATGGAGATAGACGCATACAGAAGCCCCGCTGGGCCGGGATCTCAGTTTTGCTCCGACAAGCAGCGGGGCATAATCTTTGGATGCGGAAAGAGTAAAATCATAATAGTTACAAAAAGAGGATAGCCTTACGGCGTCAATGTATCTATTATCGCGCCGGTTGTGACATCTATGCTGTAGCTGCCATTCACCCTGGCATGCGTGACTGTCACCGAGCCGCCGCCGGCTATGCTTATAGTGCTGCCGTCACTTGCCCTGACTTCGGGATAATTTACACCTGCCGCCGGGCCAATGATTGCTTCCGCGGGCGGGTTTCCTCCGGGATTATCAGTCAGCCATGCGTGCACGGCTGTGTGAACGTTTCGTGCGTCCGTTCTTGCGGCTGTCATATAGCTCCGTGAACGGTACTGCGTAAACTGCGGGACTGCAATCGCGGCCAGGATGCCGATGATAGCCACTACGATCATCAATTCAATAAGCGTAAACCCTTT
>JAFDFV010000392.1 GCA_019309665.1 Deltaproteobacteria bacterium
AAGCCATCCAACATCATCAGATGCAGGTCCCATGATTTCAATTAATGTATTTGGAAATCCCAGTGATCCAACACGCTGCCCTGGATGTCCAATTATCCTGATATGAACTTTTTCGTTACCTGCTTTCCACAGACGTCCGCCAATTCCATGCTGGCCAAAGGCTTTTATCTCCAGATATCTATGGCCGTCAGCAACAGCTTTCTGGATTTGTTCTTCAAGGATACGTGAGTCCAAGCGTTCCCCATATATTTTACCGGAAATTATGTAATATTGATTGTCGTTCATTTAATTCTCCGAATTGAATTAAGAAAGTTCCTTAATTCTAAACAACATATTTTATAGCAAGACGATTTGCAGCGTTGTAATCATTTATTCCTATGGCATCAGACATTCCTATTGGAAGGGATGTTGAGCGTCCTAAGGGTGCGACACGCTGTGCTACCTCATCCACATCGAGACGCCTGTATAGACGTGGGTCTTGAGAAGTGATTCCCTTCGGGCACAATCCAATGTTGCAGATGTTGCACCTGTCTGTTTCTGACCCCAGACATCCGGCAGCAGCCTGCATGATGTATTTTCCGATTTGTACACAGCTTGCGCCCAGCATGATGAGTGCAGCAGCGTTTGCCGCCAGGTTGCCATTTTTTCCAATGCCGCCCCCGGCAATAAGCGGAATTTCATTCTGCATTCCTGTTTTGACAAGGTTGAGATAAGCGTCGCGTATATTGCTCGCTATTGGATGCCCCATATGATTCATTGAGACATTGTAAGCAGCTCCGGTTCCGCCGTCTTCTCCGTCAATGGCAAGGCCAAATTTTAGGATAAACAGGAACCCTGAAACCCCAGGCCATTGATATGGACTGTATCATCTTTGCAACTGATTCTTCTATCGAGTATTGCGTCTGATGTGTGGGCGGGCTTGGAAGGTTTACTCCTGTGGGTACACCACGGATCGCTGCAATCAGCTTGTTAACTTTGTACCACATAAGAAGCCCTCCATCACCGGGCTTTGCTCCCTGGCCATATTTTATTTCTATGGCGCAAGGATCTTCCTTCATATCAGGAATATCATGAATAATTTCATCCCAGCCAAAATAACCGCTTGCAATCTGAAGGATAACATACTTTAAAAACCTGGAGCGAAGCAATCTCGGCGGGCAGCCGCCTTCGCCCGTACAGATGCGAACAGGCATAGATAATTCTTTATTAAGATAGGATACACCCAGTTGAAGCCCTTCCCACATATTCGGCGACAGAGCTCCAAAAGACATCCCCCCTATCATAAGAGGATATATTTCTCTTACAGGCGGTATCCAGCCGTTTTCGTTAAGAAAAGTTAAATTTTCTTCAGGAGATAAAATTCTTCCGAGCAGCGTTGTAAGCTCAAATTCGTGACGGCCGGCATCAAGTGCAGGGTCTGTCAGCATTGAGATCCTTATAAATTTTATTGTGTCTAAAAGACTGTCCGGAGTACTTCGCCTGCCTCCGCGACGGCGGGGCTGTCCACCCTGATTAATATGATATCGAAGTTTATCTGCCTCGTCACTTTTTGCTGGTATTATCGCGTCATTAGGACAAACCAGATTGCACATAGCGCATCCAACACAGCTATAGGCCGGATCAGTTTTCTGCCTTATTCCGTAATAAATCTTAAAATCATTGGATGGAGTATTTTCCAGTCCAATGCTTGCTTCTATGGTTCTTTTGCGAAAGACTCCCAGTTCAATTGCATTTACCGGACATACGGCAGTACATTTTCCGCAAAGAGTGCATTTGTCTTTATCCCATATGATCTGCCAGGGCAGATCTTTTATACTTAAAGTGGAAGGGGCAATTGGTCTGTTTGACGACATATTTTAACCTCCTGACGTTCAGGGTCTACTATGGCTGTGTCAAGATGCATTGGTTGAAAGTCTTTACTCTTGTCACGGTCGGGGAGAGCTGCATCAAGTCCGCATATTTCAGAAGAAAAGGCAAAAACTCCCTGCTTTCCTCCCACAACACCAGGCCGCAGTTTCTTTCTATCCTGAGCCATGAAAAGGGTATTGTTGGGCAGACATCCATATAATATGTTTGTAAGCTTCAATGCCAAGTCCGAGCTTTGCAGATATATAATGCAGAATATGCGTGAAAACTTCCGAATCCGACTGGTAACCCATGTACCCGTGAAATCCTCTTGATGTTAGATATTCCCTGATGGGTATAAATGCGGTATTTTCTCCATTGGTCATTGTGGAAAAGCCCTGGATGAAAAAAGGATGACACGCATAAAGATTGATCTCATAATTGGTATTTTGTCTGCCCTGTGCCATTATTATCCCAGCCTCCAGCTCGGGGCGGTCAAGCTTTAAATAGTTTGCAACATCCATGGGACTGCCGATTTCTTTAATCATAATTGTGTCAGGCCAGAAGGAGAAGACTATCATATCTTTTTTTTCTTCCCCCATTTCGCGAAGCTGAAGACGTATTATAAGAAGTCTTTCATGCAACTCCTTGCGGCTTAATCCATCCCACTCCTCCGGATATTCATAGGCACGGACAAGGTATATATCTCTCTTCGGCACCCATTTTGGCGGCGTTTTAGGGACTTTAATAGACAACTTGTATTTGGTCATAAAACCGATTTCCATCATAAATGTGTCCAGACGCCTTAACCCTTTTTCGCTGAAAACACCTGACAGAATAGGGGCATCCTTCATATTTTTAAAAGGTCCTCCCAGGTCACGCAAGAAAAGGCCTACGCCGGAACCGTCATGCCCTTCGCGCATAACATCCAGAGCCTCTATTGCTTTCATTGGAGACAGGGGGTTATCGCTGGTTATCGCAAATAAACGGCACATTATTTTCTCCCTATATACAGAGCTCGTGAGTCATAAGTTTATAGTATATTTCCATTTTTCATAGTAGGGGCGATCCTTGTGATCGCCCTAATCTTGTATTCGCCCTAATCAGGGCGGTCTTTGCATTCGCCCAAATTTACAGCCTGAAAGTAATCTAATATAAGAGCAACAATTTATAAAGCTAAAGCAATAGATATGCCAAGAAAAAAATAGGAATTTAATCTATAGACTTTCAGATAATTAATTTCACAAGGCCAGAAGGAGGAAGGCGTATTAGTTATACGTCGACGACTGATAACGCAGTGAAATTATTTATCTGAAAGTCTATACTAATATTTCAATATAATTTGTTTATCAAGAGAGAAAAAGGCAAACAATAAAATTACATTTCTGTTAAATCGCTACCTAATAAACTACAAAAATGTTAACTTGCTCAAAATAATATCCAGTTGCCTTCCAGCATTACACATGATAAACTAATACATAATGTGTAAGAAAAATGAGGAGAAAAATATGTCCACTAATTTAGCAATTGACGACAAATTAATCGAAGATGCCCGTTTAGTTGGTCAACATCGCACTAAAAAGGCAGTTGTTACTGAAGCGCTCCAAGAGTACATCCAAAGACGTGTATTTGGTCTTTGGCCCTCCGCAGAAAGAAGCAGCCGACATCGAATATTGAGGTTGTTGAGTTTCAAGAGCTGATCGAAGAGGTGAGAGTACAACTGATTGGTCCAATTCGGCAGGAAATACTTTCAGGAGTAAAAAGTAAGCAACAATTTTCAAAGCTTAAAAAAATATTGTCTGTTTTTCCTGATTTACCGCTTGCCTCAGAAGATTTTGAATTGGCGGCAGAGTATTTTAATACCCTCCGTAGTAAAGGGATTCAAGGTTCAAATACAGATTTTCTGATTTGCGCTGTTTCAACAAGAAACAATATGCCCATATTTTCAAACGATAATGATTTCAATAATTATAAAAAGCATATTCCAATTACACTTCACGCGCCAAGAGTGACAAAGAAATAAAATACATATAAACTAATGTCCCGCAAGTCTACTTTTTTTCGTTTATATGAACTAAATTTCAGATCAATGAGAATTATAAACTTCGAAAATTTAGATATCCTGACGCAGAATCACATCTTTACAATCCCCATAGATAATGGTATTAGCTACTGATCGGAGCGGCACAGTCCAACAAAGTTTTATCCATCATCCCGCTGAGAAAACGTATCGTCCAAGCTTTTCAAACTGTTTCTGCCAAACTGGGCTTTCCAGTATTCTTGCACTGCGGGACAATGGGTAAAATTCTATACGTTAGCTGGCTTAAAACTAACTTCAAAAATGAGGCAAAAATGACAAAAAAAGACTTGACTATTCAGAAAGTAATGAATGAACAAAACCAAACCCACGAAACACGGAAAAGGTTGTACCTATCATTAGAAAAACTGCTCCAAATGCCAGTTATAAGTTATTTTACAAGTTTTAATTTTCCTGTAATGATTGATGACAATGATGTTGATATGATGGTAGGAATTTTGCAAAAGACAGATGTTTCTAAAGGGATTGCATTAATAATCAGCTCCCCAGGGGGAGATGGGTTGGCAGCAGAGCGGTTAATAAATGTCTGTCGGAACAGCAGCGGAACTAATGAATACAGCGCTATCGTTCCAGGCAAAGCTAAATCCGCTGCTACCATGCTTTGTTTCGGAGCTAACAAAATTCACATGGGGCCAAGTTCGGAATTAGGGCCTGTTGATCCACAAATTACTTTGCAAGAAGATGGCGTTATAAAACGATTCTCGGTATTTAATCTTGTGAAGAGTTATGAAAAGTTATTTGAACAGGCTGTAAATGCAAAATCTAAAAATTTAGAGCCATATCTGCAACAATTAAACAGATATGACGAAAGACAGATTGAAGAATTCAGAGCAATAATAGAACTCTCCGAAGATATAGCTATAGGAGCATTAAAAGCTGGAATGATGTCAAAATTTACGATAGATAATATCCGTAAAAAAGTAAAAATGTTTTTAACTCCTGAACAGACAAAAACTCATGGCAGACCTATATTTTACGATGAGGCCAATAAATGCGGTTTGACTGTAGATTTAATGAAAACAAACGGTAATATTTGGGCAACAGTTTATGAGTTATACATTCGGGCCAATAATTTTGTAAATACAAGGGCTTCTAAGTTAATTGAAACTAAAGATCACTCATTTTTAGCGAAAAGAGGTAATTAAAATGAACATTAAAGAAAATGGGCAAAAAAAACCAAAGGAATATAAAACGAAGCTGTATGGAACAAATCGTTTTACAACAGCTCAAAAAAGATTAAAAAATATAGAAAAAAAAATATCTCCATATACAAACCGGAAGGGCGTTTTTTATATCCAACCAAGTTCAGAATGGTGCGATGAATCATGTATTGATAATGGTGTATAATACGAATAATCCGCTAACCATCGCATCCACTCTGACGTCCAAAGCCATGCCGATTTTCACTTTTGGGAAAAGATCGGGTGTCAAAGCTTGAATTGTGAATAAAGGAAAATTTAATTCACAATTCAAGCTTTGACACTATAGTCAGAAAAGTAGCCAAGGGATGAGCAAACATCCCTTGGCATAGTTTCATAACAATAGAACCGAAATGAAAATAGCAAAAGCCATAATAGCCTTCGCAACATCAAGCCGCACATCTATTGTTATGTCGAGTCTATATTTCATGACATTAAGTCCTTGTAATAAGACCCGAGGCGCCCCGGATCGTTAATCCAGGCGTATTTTTTTCGCGCCCTTTGCCCGGCGCTATCTCTCAGATGTGGCCACATCTGGTCGAGAGCAGACAAAACAAATAAGAAATGGGGTCAAGTCTACTATTGACCCATGGAAGATAAAATGTTATATGTTACAATATGTCACGTCCACTTAGAATAGAATATCCCGGAGCATGGTATCATGTAATGAACCGTGGGAGACGGTCCGAATCCATTTTTTCAGATAAACATGATTATTTAAAGTTTATTGATCTGCTGATTGAAATATCTG
>JAFDFV010000393.1 GCA_019309665.1 Deltaproteobacteria bacterium
GAGTACACCAAAAATAAAGCCCAAGACAGCTCCTATGGGGAGTACCGACCAGAAACCAAGGCCAAAATGGTAGTTCAGTAATGCATAACTATAAGCTCCTACAGCATAAAAGGCGACATACCCAAGATCCAGCAGCCCTGCAAGACCCACCACGATGTTAAGACCCAGACCAAGGACAATATACATTAAAGCAGTTGTCATTATACTGGTCTGATACATGGAAAAAATAAAAGGAAAAGCGACTGCGATAATAGTTAAGCCTGTCACTAAAGGAATATAGAATCTGCGTTCTTCCAATATCCTTTGCATCAAAAAACTTTTGCCTGATTCACCGGTTTCAGCGCGTTTTTCTCCTGCTTCCTTTTTTTTCAGCATATAACGCCAGACAAAGGAGAGCAAAAAACTGCCGATTCCTACGATAAGCATGTTCTTCCAGCGCCATTCAACAACTTTCTCTATAGGATTGACCCTGATTACCATTATAGGAAATGTCAAAAATATAAACCATATAGAAACAAGAAATGATTTCTTTATTTCCTGAGCTTTAATCATTGTTTAAATCCAATTATACCTTTTTAGCAGTAGCCCGTCCAAGAATGCCTGCCGGTCTGAATATAAGGATCAGCACAAGCAATCCAAAAGCAAAAACATCTTCATAATCGCTTGAAATGTAACCTGTTGCAAAACTTTCTGTCAGCCCGAGAACAAGCGCGCCTAAAACAGCGCCGGGGATACTGCCTATTCCGCCAAGCACGGCAGCAGTAAATGCTTTTATTCCTGCGATAAAACCAATATAAAAATTTATCTGACCAACATGGGAGGCAATAAGGACTCCGCCCAGTGCAGCTAAAGCAGAACCAATTATAAATGTTATAGAAATTACACGGTTAACATTTATCCCAACAAGCATGGCCATATTCCTGTCCTGGGCTGTTGCACGCATAGCCTTTCCCGTCCTGGTAAACTTGATCAGAAAAGTCAGTAAAATCATAGCTGTCGAGGTAGTAATCAGAATGACTATTTCCGATGAACTGATAATATGCCTGTACTGCTTTATAAATTCAAATTCAGGAATAAGGTTCGGGAAGGGAAGAAAGTCGGATGTTTGTGCCAACAGCACGTAATTTTGAAGAAAAATTGACATGCCGATTGCGCTGATAAGGGGTGAAAGACGCGAAGCATGGCGAAGTGGCTTGTAAGCTATCTTTTCAACGGTATAACCATAAGCCGAAGAATATATCACTGCCGATAGAGACGCCAGCACAATTACTGCAATCTCGTTAAAACCCAGCAAGGTCAAAACACTTGTAAAAATAAGGGCGGTAAATGCCCCTATCATATAAATTTCACCATGGGCAAAATTGATCAACTGAATAATGCCGTACACCATGGTATAGCCCAGGGCAATAAGGGCATATATACTCCCTCGAGTCAGCCCTCCAAGAACAAGTTCAAGAAAATATTCCATTTAAAGTTACTTCGTAACGGTTGTCGGTTCACGGTTCACGGTTCACAGTTTTATGTTTTGATCAACCGTAAACCGACAACCGTAAACTGTTAACCGTTTATTTCAACATAAACTCCGTTTTGTACCTGATACATACAGAACCCTGCACCGATTGCATCGCCACGTTCATCAAAACTAATTTTGCCAAGCGGCGTATCCACATATTCGGTTCTAAGTGCTCTTGATACAGCATCATAATCTGTAGAGCCTGCCTTTTGAATAGCATTCAGCAAACATAGAGAAGCCGAATAAGCATTAAGAAAAAAAGCGCCCGGTTCTGATCCGTAAGTATTTTTGTGAGCCTCAATTGCAGCAATGGCCATTGGGTTATTGGACGTATCAAGCGGCCCTGTAGCATATACTCCTTCTGCATATTCTCCTGCAACTTTTATAAACGTATTATCTTTAACGCCATCGTCTGAAATAAATACGGTTTCCATGCCTTTTTTCCGCATCTGGCCGATTATTTTTGATGCTTCAGGATGATATCCGCCGAATATAACTGCTTCCGCTCCTGAATGTTTTATTTTCTGAACAACAGCAGAATAATCAACAGCGCCTGGAGTAACGCCTTCGTACAATACCAATTTTGCTTTATCTGAAGCTTTCAAATATTTTTTCGCAAACTCAGCAAGACCCTTTCCATAGTCGCCCTTGTCGTGGAGAACAGCTATTTTTTTAACCTTTAAAACATCTATTGCAAAATCAACTTCAAGTCGTGCCTGTACATCATCAGAAGCAATTGTACGAAAAAAATTAGGATAGTCGCCGCTCTGTGTAAGCGCAGGATTGGTGCAAGAGGGAGACATGATAATAATCTTTGAATCCTTATAAATACCAAGAGCGGCCTTTGTGGCACCGCTGCATATATGACCTAAAACAATGTCGACTCCTTCCGTAACCAGCTTGATGGCTGTATTGGTGGCTATTTCCGGTTTGCAGACATCATCTTCAATCAACAGCTCAACCTTTCTCCCGAGAATTCCGCCAGTTGTATTAATATCCCGAACCACCAGCTCTGCCGCTCTTACAGAAGGAACACCGTAAGATGCCAGATCTCCGCTGTGCGCTCCTGCAACACCAAGCTTGATCGTTTCAGCCGATTTATGGGAAGCATCAGAAGTCTTTTCAGATAACTACTCTTCATAATAATTTATCCTTCAATAAATACAGCTAATTATAAAATATAGGCCAATAAAAAAGTTAGGCTTTTTATAATAATATGACCGTCTTGAGTCAAGATAAAAGAATTTATAACAGAAATTTACAAACCCATTTTTATGTAATATTATCCAGCTACGGGTGAGCTTCAGGTGTGGTGCGTGAGTTTTTCCTGATTTGAATTTGATTATACCTGAAGCGAATATAGTTTTAAAAAGCTAAAATGTTACGAGTGTATAAATTTATTTCAAAAATCCTTGCCGTTTCATTAATATGTTTATAATAAAATAGATAACTGTTCACGGTTTAAAAAAAGAGAAGGTCGAAAAGAACTATGGGGTATTCTTTTGAAGATTTATATGCGAAAGAATTAATTCAAGAGTTAAAATCAATGTCCAAAATGCTTCAATCGTTGCATGGTTCATTGAAAAACTGTGAACTGTGAACCGTGAACCGTTTATAAGGAGTTAACGCTTATTTTGAAAAGAATAGGAATAGTTGTAAAGGCGGATGCAAAGGCCGGAAAAAAGGCCGATGAACTTGAGAAATGGCTGCGGTCAAAAGGCATGGATGTTGTAAGGAAAGAAACTTCTCCTCCTCGAAAATTTTCGATCCCAGGCGAATCCTCTGCGCCACCGGATCTTTCTTGTATTTTCGCCCTGGGTGGTGATGGAACTTTTTTAAACGCTGTCTGCTGGATAGGAGAGCAAGACATCCCCATCCTCGGCGTAAAGTTTGGCGAAGTAGGTTTTCTGGCGGAAATTACAGAAGAAAGCCTGTTTGCTGTGGCTGAATCTATTTTGAATGAAGATTTTACCATAAAGCCCAGGATGCGCCTTCTTGTAAAGGTTTTTAGAGAAGGAAAGGAAGTCGCCCGCGAAACTGTCCTGAACGATATGGTTATTAACAGGGGGGCTTTTGCCAGGCTGGCACATATAAAAACATATATAGATGATAACTATTTGACCACTTATAGCGCCGACGGTCTTATCGTGGCAACCCCAACCGGTTCTACAGCCTATTCGCTTGCTGCCGGAGGGCCTATTATACATCCGGATGTAAAAGGAATAATAATGACACCTATTTGCCCCTTTACTCTAACAATACGACCTTTAATAGTTCCTGAATCAGTATCCATAAAAATCATGCTTGAAGAAAAGTCGTCAGACGTTATGCTTACTTTTGACGGCCAGGCGAGTCTCGAAATAAATGAGAAAGATACTATTATCGTGGAAAAAGGATCACATCCTATCAATATGATAACCATGGAGGACAGACCCTATTTTGATGTTTTAAAGACTAAATTACGTTGGAGTGGCGGTCGTGTTTAGAGTTCGCCTTTAGCGAGCCCTTAGTGCTGAAATGCCTTTTTAGCCCTGGCGATATCGTCCACTTCTCCCATTACTATCAAAGTCATCCCTTCAGTGAAAGCCTGTGAATGAGATGGATTAAACTCAATTTCTCCTGCCTTTTGTTTTGCGCCAAGAATCAGAAGACCGAATTTATCTTTAATTCCAGCCTCGCTAATTTTTTTACCAACAAAACTTGATTTTTCTGAAACCGCTATTTCGTGTATCCTTAAGTTACTCTGTTTGCTGCGTAACATATTGTCTAGGAAATCAACCGCCGTTGGTCGAATCATCTCAGATGCCATCCGCAACGCACCAATAAAATTCGGCGATACAACGCTGTCTGCTCCGGCTTTTTTGAGTTTAAATTCAAGCTTCGGATCTATCATTCTGCTTATTATGCGAGTCTTTTTTTTATATCCATAGTAGCTCTATTATAGTTTTGACATACTCTCTGTGTAATCTGCGTAATCTGTGGATTAAAATCAATATACCAGTGTTTTTTATTGTGTAAAGAATTTTCGCAGCAGATGTTTGAAAAACACAAGAAACTTTACAACTATTTATTGTTGTGAGATATAATAAAATTATAACTCAATTTGCCTCATAATTCGTAACTGTTCACGGCTTGAAACTTGAAATTGGAAATTGGGAAGAACAGTACAAAAGCATGAAGGCCAAATTTCTAATTTCAACGTTCCGTGAACGCTTACCACAATTCTTTCGAATACATTTGTATGCTTAAAGAACTTTCCATTAAAAATTTTACAATAATTGAAAATCTTCATATATGCTTTTCAGACGGTCTAAC
>JAFDFV010000394.1 GCA_019309665.1 Deltaproteobacteria bacterium
GACAACCATGGCCGGATAGGTCAATAGGTTGGGAATCTTCTGAAACCGCAGATCATTGACCGACGCAGCGATCAAAACAGCGCTTAAAAATATGATTAAATAAAGATCAATTTCAGTTTTCATGATTTATTCCTATCTTTAGGCTGTTATTATTTGATGCCTGAACGAAACTCCTCTTTTTGTCTTTTCGACCGAAGCGAAAAATCTTTAAACTCACGTATTTTCAGCGCGATAAGATTTCTCGTTCCGCTCGAAATGACAACTTTGGATAGTTTCCGTTCAGGCACTATCTATGAGCCTGAACGGAAACCTCAATTTCTTGCAGGTTGGGCTGAGCCCCTCAATTTTAATGGGTTTTGTGCCTCAACCCAATCTACAAAAATCAGTTACTAACTTACGGCATCGTTTAGAACGTCAGCGATATTTTGAAATACTTCGTTTACGCTGTCACCTACCGACCCAACCACAACGACAATGACTATTGCAATAAGCGCTGCAATAAGAGAATACTCAATTGCCGTAACACCCTCTTCATCCTTAAAAAATCTAATTAATTTTTCCATTTGCCCTTTTCTCCAACTATTTACAATATTATTATTTACAAAGCATAATGCATGCCATGGTGCGCTATCTTCGGGGTATTAATAAAAAATTATGTAATTTCACTGTATTAGACAGTAAGAAGTTTTTCTGGCGAAAGTGCCTTGGAATTAGAGTTGCCAGAATGCCGGTATGCCATTTTGGCACGGCTCGCAACTAAAGCTATTTTTTTCAAATAGTTACAGACCCAATGCCATTTTGGCATGGTCCATTTTGGCTTCTTTGCATTACCCTGTTAACTTCCAGCATCAATTGGTCAAGACTATAGGATTTTTCGATAAACCCATTACAATTGTTATGTAAAGCTTCAATTAACAGGCTGTTTTCAGCGTATGCCGTCATAATAATTACCGGCAATGACCCATAGTTCATGCGTATTTTTTTTAGAAGTTCTATCCCGTTCATTTCAGACATAACATAGTCTGTTAGAACAAGATCAATAACGGGCATATCTGAATTACTTAAATTCATCAGAGCTTCGTTTGCGCTCATGGCTTCCATAACTTCGTGTCCACTTATATTCAGCCCTCTCTTAAGAGTTTCGAGCCATATAGCGTTATTATCAACAACCAGAATATTCATAAGTGGTTTCTCGTTAGCTGTTAGCCATTAGCAGTTAGCTCTTAGCTAAAGGCTAAGTGCTAAAAAACAAAGCTAATAGCTAATTGCTAAAAGCTAACTGCTAACAATAATTTATGTTTAATTGTTCCGAACAGCAGATTTACTGTTACCTTTTAGAGGTAAGCATTTATTGTGCCAGATTATATTTGGGGTAATAAAGAAAAAATGTGCGGGTTCGGGATATTAAAAAGGCTGTAACAATTTAGGTCTTTCAAAGAGACTTTTTTGACAGGATTAACAGGATGTTCAGGATTAAAACATCAAAACTCATCCTGTAAATCCTCATCAAAATCCCTTACTTTGCGTTTGATTTCAACTTTCCGTTCACCAAAATTAATAATTAAACCTACAGCTTTTTCGGTGGCAACAAGATAATTAACCATCTGAACTTCATGGGCTTGAATGATCCGCCTTACCGACTTTAATTCTAAAATGATCGTGTCCTCTACTATGATGTCAGCGACAAATTCTCCAACAACTTTATTATCGTAGAATACAGTTATAGGCTTCTGAGAAACAGCAGATAAACCGGCTTTTCTCAATTCTATAAGCAAACATTTTTCGTAAACAGATTCCAGAAAACCATAACCCATTCGGTTGTAAACTCTGTATGCACAACCAATGATTTTCTCAGTCAATTCTCTGTATTTCATTTGTACATCTCCATCAAATTATGATTTTTTTTGATTTACTGGATAGCTAAAGTGAGACTTAACCCATTTATTCACTTGAAACAAAATCTTGTTTATCCTGTTATCCTGTCAGATTTTTTTTCAAAGGGCTAAAGTGTTACAAAAGACTGAAGGTGGAAGGGGCATAAGCGCTGACTTAAACAACTAATTTAGCAAAAATGCGAATATCGAATATCGAATGTCGAATTATGAAGGTTTTTTACTCTTGGTTGTCTTCATCTTCATCAATCAAGGGTTCAAGTTTTGATGCCGGCTTTATAAGATTTGCCGATTCTTTGCCTTTTACGTAAGCCACTCAATGTTGATTATGTCTTTTTTTTCAAGCGATTTGAATTCAGGGTCTCCTGTTAATAGGGGGCAATTGTTGATCATCGCCAAAGCCGCAGCAAAGGAATCCGCATATGAAATAGGATATCTTGCTTTAAGACCGGCGGCTGCCAGAAGAAGTTCTTCATCGATGCGATCGATCAGCTTTATCGGCAAAGCTTTGATTCTGGAGTAAGCTAAGTCTGCCGAGCTCTGGCCTTGTTCCCTCAATGTAATATAATAAACCTCACCTATGTGAATTGCGTGGATATATAGGCGAAGGGCTCCATTCTTTGCCTGAGTGAGAACATTCTGGATCTGGTCAGAAAAGGATTCGTTTTCGAGATATCCGATTAAGGCATAACTATCGAAGACAAAGCTATTTGTTCCTTGCAACTCTCTTATTCTCTCTTTGTTTTTCATGTCTTTTTTCTTTCAAATAGGCTTTCAATATTCCAGAACCCTTCAACATTCCTCGGGCCGCCACAATCGGATCCTCGGATTCGGGTACCATCAAAATGCCTTGATCCTTTTCGATCCAGCGAATCGCTGTGGCCGAGCGTATCCTATATTTTTCCCTTAGTCTTTTGGGGATTACAACCTGTCCTTTTGATGTAACCTTGGATGATATGGTTTCCATTTGTTTTCCCTCAATGATTGGAATTGATAAGTGAGTTCTAAACTATACTATATGTAAGAATTTGTCAACCACATATTCTTACATTTTTATAAGATCAGGCGATATTCGGATTTCGGATTTTGAAGTCCCCAGAAACTCCTAATATTAAAGCTTTAGCACCGACTTTGACGTTTCCCCGCCCTCTCACCTTCAGTCTTCAGACGTTTCCCCGCCCTCTCACCTTCAGTCTTCAGTCTTCAGCCTTCAGCCTTCAGTCTTCAACCTTTCAGCCTTCAGTCTCTATTTCAATAACAGGTTCAACATTACTGTATTTTTCTATCAAACGTTGATTTTCGGGTATATCCTTTAAAAAAATATTTGCAACCTTGTCTGCATAGATCAGCTTCCAGTCGTCATTTTGCAGCAAAAACCTTGAAAGTACTGAATTTGCATTATAAATGATCCAGGTTATGTCATATTTTTCTATTATTTTTTCCCACCCATGTTTGAAATCCCTGACCTTGAAATACTCTTTCACAAAGTCAGTGCCATACATATCGGATCTGCCATCAAAAAAGACCTTGTATTGCGGCCAGGCAGCATAGATGATATAATCACCAAATTCATCGTTATCAAACATATTGCCATGGAGAGGCTCTTCTTTCAAAAATTCCACGGCAGCCACGGGTTTGGCCTTCTCATTAAAAGTATGCTCTATTTTACCCTTTGCAACCAGGGCAGCAACCAATACAATGGCGAGAATCGGCCATAAATAGCCCCTTGCAGATGCATCTATTA
>JAFDFV010000395.1 GCA_019309665.1 Deltaproteobacteria bacterium
TGCAAATTTTAACAGAAGCAACATTCCCGGAACAGCAATAAGGGTACAAAAAATGAAAAAATTTTCCCAGCCAAAACTTTTGGCAAAAAAACCGGTAGGAGCCGATGCCAGTACCCTTGGAACACCCATAAGGCTGCTGAGAAGAGCATATTGTGTAGCAGTAAATTTTTTATTTGTTATACTGGCCATAAATGCAACATAAGCAGCCGTTCCCATCCCGCTGCTCAGGTTTTCAAAGGCAATAACCGCTGACAAAGCAGAAATACTGTGACCAATCCGTGCCAAAAGGGCAAAGCCGGCAGTTGATAATGCCTGAAGAAAACCAAAAATCCAGAGGCTGCGGTAAATCCCCTGTCGAAGCATTAATACGCCTCCGATCAAACTGCCTATTATTGTAGCCCAAAAACCGAACAGCTTGACGACCGCGCCTATTTCTGTTTTTGAAAAGCCTATGTCAAGGTAAAACGGCGTGGTCATGGCGCTTGCCATGGTATCGCCTATCTTATAAAAAAGGATGAAGGCCAGTATCCACAAGGCTCCCTTTCGGCTGAAGTAATCTATCAACGGACATAGAACCGCATCTTTTAAGCTTTCAGGAGTTCCGGCAGCAATTTCGGGTTCTGGAGCAAAAAACGTGGTTAAAACGCCGGGAAGCATACAGGCAGCCATTATTAGATAAACTGTGGAGAAACTGACGTGATCAGCCAGAATAAGACCGCCGCCGGAAGCCAGCAACATTCCCACCCTGTATCCGTTTATATAAAAAGAGGAACCAAGTCCCAGTTCCTCATCCGGGAGATCTTCTCTTCTGTAGGCATCCACAACAATATCCTGTGATGCACTAAAAAAGGTCACAAGTAATGCAGCAAATGCCACCATCCAGGGATGCCCCCCCGGATCAGTCAGCCCCAGACCTATAATTGAAAAAAATAGAAATAGCTGGGCTGTCAGAAGCCAGCCTCGTCTGCGTCCCAGAAAAGGCAGAGTGTAACGGTCCAGAAAAGGAGCCCACAGGAACTTCAAGCCCAATCACCGTTAGATCAACTCCTTCTTCCTTCATCCACGCCTGTAAGACGGTTATTGTCAGAAGAAGCGGCAGGCCGCAGCTAAAGCCCATAAGAAGCGCCGTTATCATGCGACCGCTGTAGATTACTTTAAGAATTGATTTCCGGCTGTCAGGCTGCACCCTTCCTCTTAACACCTAATGCTAATAACAACTGAAGCAGATAACCTTGCAACATCAATATGGTTCTAATAAAATTTTCTGCACGCCCTATTTTTTTTAATCAAATCAGCCATCATCACAATTAAATTTCTCATAACCAGGCATATGCTGTTTGATCCAAATTATAACCTTGTCAAATTCATCCCTGAGTTCCCTGAGTGCCTTTCCTCTGTGGCTTACATGGCTTTTTTCTTCTATGGTTAATTCGCCGAAAGTTTTGTTCAACGGCGGATAATAGAAGACCGGATCATATCCGAATCCATTTGATCCAGAGGGCTGTTCGGCAATCAATCCTTCGCAGCGAGCTTCGTATGTCAGGGCAGGTCCTGTTGGAACCGCAATGGAAATTACACATTCAAATGCTGCTTTGCGGTTGGTCTTTCCTTCCATTTCCTGCAAAAGCTTTTGGTATCTTTGTTCATCTGTTGCATTTTCGCCTGCATAGCGAGCAGAAAGAACACCAGGAGCACCTTCAAGTGCTTCCGCTAAAAGCCCTGAATCATCTGCAAGTGCCGGAAATCCCAGCATTCTTGCCGTAAAACTGGCTTTTTTGTACGCATTTTCATCAAAAGTGTCTCCATCCTCTTCAATATGCGGTATAAGACCAAAATCGTCCAACCCTTTGATATCAATAGAAAAGCCTTTTAAAAGATCACTGATCTCAGATTTTTTGCCTTTGTTTCGTGTAGCAATAACAATTGTAATTTTATTTTGCATGTCAACCTCTTATCCTAATTAAATGCAACTATTTTTAATTGCTATCAGTATCCATAGCGGCTGAAATCTATATTTAAATCATGGTTATTTTTTTGTAAAGATTTTTAATCCGCAGATTACGCAAATTTTTCTGCTTTTGTGCGTGTCCCTGAACTAAGGAACGTGGACGAAATAACTTCCCCAACTATGCATCACAGCTTCAGGCCACCTTTGCCCGATCTCAAATCACAAAAATATCAAAATAGCCTGCTATTCCATCAACTTTTGTGAATTTCGTCCACGTTCCTAACATACATTAATGACTCTGTTGATTTACTACATCCAATCTTTAGTCCACCAAATATTATGTAACCCCTTAAAATAAATGGAATATTGTCAAAAAATATCTTGACAGTCAGTTGGCGATATGTCAATTTAACTGGAATCAGAAAAGAAAGGTATAATTATTTTTAATTATCTGAAAGTCTATAGCTTGCCGGGATAAAAAAGGAGTTTATCTATGCCAAGGAAATTCAGACAAGATGTTATTCGTCGCTGGAAAGAAAATCCTGTAATCACCTCTGGGGATATCCCTTTTAAGTGTCATGACATGTATAACGCAGGTTGTATTAAGATTGACGGGGAATATATACTGCTGATTACTATTGAGAAGCTTGACGGCAGGCCCGCCATTTATATAGCCAGAAGCGAAGACGGATTATATTTTAGAATAGAAAGAGAACCCTTTATTGCCTCCTCAAAGGATGAAGATTTTAATGAATACGAAGAAATGGGAGTCTTAGATGCCAGAATCACGTCCCTTAATAATGAGTATTATATTGTATATCTGGCCATGGGAAGGCATGGGATCGTTTTAGGCCTGGGCAAGACAAAAGATTTTAATGAGTTTGAAAGAATGGAGATTATTTCTCAGCCGGATACCAAAGCCGGCGCTCTTTTTCCCAGAAAGATAAACGGTAGATTCGCGATGCTGGAAAGACCGAGTTCCGGAGGAAGTATATGGATTGCTTATTCAAATGACCTTTTGACCTGGGGTGAAAGAGAGGTTGTTCTTACACCGAGAGCCGGCTTTTGGGATCAGGGGCTAATAGGATGCGCGGTTCCGCCCATGGAGACAGAATCAGGATGGCTGCTCTTATACTATGCAGTGAAACAAACCTCTTCCGGGACGATTACCAAAATAGGGGCCGCCATTCTTGATAAAGAGGATCCCGCCAAAATAATCAACCGGGCCAATGTACCGATACTTTCACCAAGGAAATTATATGAACGGATCGGGGATCTTAATAATTTAGTCTTTTCCACTGGTGCGATTCTGGAAAATAATGGTGAAATCAAGCTTTATTATGGAGCAGCGGATAACTGTATATGTCTGGGAACCACAACGCTTTCCGAGGTCATCAATTTTTGCAAGAATAATCTGGAGGAATTTTAAATAATGGTTAGAAAAATAGGAGGAGATTTTTTACGTCGTTATGATGAAAATCCCATACTGTCTGCTGAGGATATTCCCTTCAGGTGTAATACGGTGTTTAACGGGGCTCCTGTTAAATTTGACGGAGAATACCTTCTCTTGTTCAGAGTAGAGGGGCTACAGGGGTATTCATTTTTTGCGCTTGCCAGAAGTAGAAAAGGGTTCTACTATGAGGTCGATGAAAAACCGGTTATGTTGCCCGAGAAGAACGGTAAATTTGCAAAGTATGAAAAAAGAGGAATCGAGGACCCGCGAATTACGTTTATGGACGGAGTTTATTATATTTTGTTTACAGCTTTCTCAGGTTTTGGGCCGATGATTGAAATTGCCAAAACAGAAGATTTTAAAAAATATGAGCGGATTGCCCTTATTTCTTCGCCGGGCAATAAAGACGGGGTATTATTCCCCGAAAAGATTAAAGGGAAATATGCCAGGCTGGACAGACCTATCGGTAATAATGTAGGTTCTATCTGGATATCTTATTCAGATGACCTTATCCACTGGGGGCATTCCAGGGCGGTCATTTCCCCAAGGCCGGGTTACTGGGATTCTTATCGAATCGGCGCATCCGTGCCACCTATCAAGACGGACAAGGGGTGGCTGGAGATCTATCATGGTGTAAGAATGACTGCCAGTGGACCGATTTACCATGCCGGGAGTGTCCTGCTGGATTTGGAGGATCCCTCAAAGATTATTGCCAGATGTGACGAACCGATGCTTTCCCCCAGAGAGAATTATGAAAGGATAGGGGATGTCAACAATGTTGTCTTTGCCAGCGGCGCCATTGTCGAAGAGGACAGGACGATAAAGGTATTTTATGGGGCTGCGGATACAGCGATATGTATGGCCATGTGTGATCTGGATGAACTAATCGAAAGGACTTATAATGATTAAAAAACATGAGGCTAATCCCTTAATTAAGCCTGAATCAATCAAACCTTCCCACGATGGTTACAGGGTAAAAGGGGCTTTTAATGCCGGAGCCGCCGAATATAATGATGAGATAATTCTCCTTTTACGGGTGGCTGAAGACTGTGTAGCCGGCGAGGGTTTTATTGCTGTTCCCTGTTACCGTTTTGATGCTGAAGGAGGGCATCCTGAGATTCTGGAAGTAAAGGCTGACGATCCCCGTGTCCAGTTAAAAGATACAAGGGGGGTTGTTTATAAGGGGAAAGATTATCTTTCCACATTGAGCCATATCCGGATTGCCAGAAGCAAAGACGGTATCAATTTCACAGTAGATGATAAACCTTTTATTTATCCCTGTAGTTCAAGCGAATC
>JAFDFV010000396.1 GCA_019309665.1 Deltaproteobacteria bacterium
CGCAATCCCTTCAAAGGTTTGTCTTGAATCAACATTGGACGGGCGATGGAGAGTAAGGAAGATATAACCGTTTGCATTTCCCTTAAGACTATAAGTAGAAAACCGGGTGCAGTCATACGTTTCTAATTGTTGTGTTTGATAGAGCAGGTTGTCTATCATCACATGACCGACAAAGTGGATGGTGTCAGATGGTTTTCCTTCTTTCAATAGATTCGTAACAGCACTTTCTTCGGTTACGAAGAAATAGTCAGAAATCGCATCAGTCACCATCCGATTGATCTCTTCCGGCATTGTCAAGTCAAAGCTCCTAAGTCCTGCCTCTACATGGGCGACCTTGATCAATAGCTTTTTGGCAACAATACTACAAGCCAAAGTGGAGTTAACGTCACCAACTACAATGACCAAATCAGGTTTTTCTTCCTCGCACAGCTTCTCAAATTCTACCATTATCCTGGCGGTCTGACCCGCATGGGAACCAGAACCGGCATTGAGAAAAAAGGCAGGTTTTGGAATTTCCAGGTCTTCAAAAAACGCCTGTGACATCTCATAATCGTAGTGCTGACCTGTCGATATACCGGCGCTATCTTCATGAAATTAGGACGCGCACCAGCGATTAAAAATACTTTCATAACAAGGTTTCCTTTTTCAATGTGCCCATTTCTCTATTCAACCATTTAACTATTCAAGTACTTAACGAATCAACGAATCAACTATTTAACGAATCAACTAATCGACCATTCAACTATTTCACTATTCGACCATTCAACTACTTAACCAATTAACCATTCAACCAAACGTCAAGCCGACTGCCGATCGTATACCATGTACCCTTTCCCCTTCCATTTTTAATTAGATACTTGTCGGCAACGAGTTCGCGCAATCTAATCTTTATCGTATTTCTATTAGCATTTGTAATTGACTGAATATTGGATATCGTTGCTTGACCATGTTTTTTGATTATTTCCAATATTTGGTTTGAAAGCGCCGGGAACTTTATCATCTTATGTTCCCGCTCAATCTTTTGAACTAAATTATCTTTTTGTTTTTTTAGGCAGTTTAAAAAAAACAAAATCCAGATCTCCAGCCCTGAATCATCAGTATCAAGCGTGCGTTGAGCCTTTCTCAAGGCCAGATAATAGTTGTCTTTATTCTGTTCGACAATACTTTCCAGCGAACTGTACGGAATATATGAATACCCGTTTTGTGACAGAAGCAGCGTTGTCAATATCCTGGAAAGCCTGCCGTTGCCGTCTTGAAAAGGATGGATTGCCAGAAAATGGACAATGAAAATAGCTATAGTCAATAGTGGATGCAGTTCCTTTGCTTCCAGGTTATGATTAGTCCATTTCAGCAAGGTATCCATTTTCATCGGTGTTTCAAATGGCGATGCTGTTTCAAAAATAATGCCTAAGCTTTTTCCGTTGTGATCAAAGGCTTCGACATGGTTTGGGAACTTTTTGTATTCTCCCCGGTGGCGGACATCCTTTAAACTGTATTTCAGCAAAATGCTGTGCAACTGCTTGATATGATTTTCTGTAATCAGTATCTCCTGAAATGACGCAAATACCAGATTCATCGCCTCGGCATAGCCAGCCACCTCTTCTTCATCGCGTGATCGAAAAGATCTGGTATCAAGACCGGAAAGAAGCTGTTCCACTTCCCGATCCGTCAATCTGACGCCTTCAATCCGAGTTGACGATCCGACTGATTCGATTGTTGCAATTTTTTTTAATGCTTTCAGCCGATCAGGAGCCAGGTTTTCCAGCGCTTTCCATTCCCCTTTAAATTCATCAACTTCGGCAACCAGGCGTAAAATATCCTTTGTAATATTTATAACCGGTTCCTTCATGAGATTACCTTATTAAATAGCGCCTGAACGAAAACCCCGAAATATGGTTTTTTAATTTTGTTTAGAGATTCCCAACTCACTGATGTTGCTTTTTTTTAACTCAAAACTCAAAAGCAAAAACTCAAAACCGTGCCTGAACGTGGTTTTCGTTCAGGCACTAAATACCCACAAGCATACCCATATATACCTATAAAATGACATAAAGTCAAACAGAACACTTTCCGCCATTTTGGCTCTATGCTAATTTTTTCCGCCTTAAGTTGGTGGCCTATGCTTACAGCCCAGCGTAGATATTTCTGTCTAAAAATGGAAATTGAATTCCTACATGAGGAGACGGCAAGAGCTTTTCTTTACAACTTATTTCTGATTCAAAGAGCGGGTCAAGCAGGGAGTCTATATATTTGGCTATTTTTCCGGGGATAACCCTGTAAAAGCACCTTGTGCAAACATTGGCAGGGATTCCTATTACCTCCACTTCCAGATCAACGCCTTCCCTTTTGTAGTTCAGGTTGATCAATTTTGCCTCCATTTCCCCACCGCACTCAGGACACTTTCTTTTCTTGATCAAAGCCATGATTTCACCCTTTTATTTTTTTCTGATTTTGTACTTGATCCAATATCTGCTATCCGGCACATACGAAGTAACAATGACCGGTTCTTCCCAAAAAGAGTAATCAACAACAATATGAATCGGCAACTTATCTTCTTTTAATTCAGCATAGATCAACACCCTTTTTCGATCAATGTATTCCTCAATGATCTTGCCACTTATAGCTATCCACTCCAACTTTTCAACTGTGCGAGGAACAATTCCATCCTTTCGAGCCTCAATAATTGCGTGGTCGCTAATGGCATATTCACCATCTATGAACCGCTTCCTGAGATATTCAATATCAACCAAATCTCTGTTTCCCAAATTAACCAATCCCCAATCTTGAATCCACTAAACGTCAAATCAACCATTCAACCATTTAACGAATCGACTATTCAACCATTCAACGAACACCTGAGTTCAAAATAATTTTCCATATCCTCTCAGCCGCTCGGCCATCCCATTTAGGAGGGACTGAGAATGTCTTCCCTTTCCTCGCACAGTTTCTCAAATCCTACCATTATCCTGGCGGTCTGACCTGCATGGGAACCAGAACCGGCATTGAGAAAAAAGGCAGGTTTTGGAATTTCCAGGTCTTCAAAAAACGCCTGTGACATCTCATAATCGTAGTGCTGACCTGTATGAACGATCTTA
>JAFDFV010000073.1 GCA_019309665.1 Deltaproteobacteria bacterium
TGACCCCATTTATACGATTTTCATTAACCTGACAGCGGATAAGGCTGAAGGGGTCCGCAATAAAAACGGCTTCATGGCTTCTATCTCCATGGGAATCATTTTCGTTATTGTCCTATTCACAGGCGACGCCATCCTTCGCTTCTTCGGAATATCGGTGGGCTCCTTCCGGGTTGGCGGCGGTATCCTGATTTTGCTCATGGCCATCTCCATGGCTGCATGCCAGGATAAGCCGTGTCAAGCAAACAAAAGAAGAGGGGCTCGACTCTGCCGAACGCGACAGCGTGGCAGTGGTACCTTTGGGCACCCCGCTCCTGGCTGGGCCCGGAGCGATAAGCACCGTTATCCTCTGCGCCCAGCGCTATACATCTGCCGCGCACTATCCTTATCTGCTCGGTGTCATATTGCTCATTGTATGCCTGACCTTCTTTTCGTTTAGACTTGCCCCTGCCATTACCCGTTTGCTTGGCAAAACAGGCATCAACGTGGTAACCCGGCTTATGGGTCTGATCATGGCCGCGGTGGGCGTGGAGTTCATTGCCAACGGCCTCAAGCAGCTTTTCCCGGTCCTGGGCGGCTAAGACCAGAAAAGTATAAGGGCCAGACTTGCGTTAGAAACAGGAGTGTTCCTTTGGAGCTAATACTTAGCGATTTGCGAATTCCCATTGAAAAAGATGGGATGGATGAATACGTAAAAGCCGCTTCCCAACAATTGGAAATCGACGCAGGAAATATATTCATCGCGAAAATTCTGAGTAAATCCCTTGATGCGAGCAGCAAAGAACAGTTTTATTACAAAATTTCACTAATTGTCACGACTCCTGATAACTTTCAAAACAAGCAAAACCTCCCGGTCTACAGCGAACCAGTAAAAGCAAACAGGAAAACAACAAACATTAAAGGCAGGCCTGTCATAGTAGGTTTCGGTCCGGCCGGCATGTTTGCTGCTTTAGAGCTTATTGATTACGGGCTTAAACCTTTAATATTTGAAAGGGGTAAAAAGATAGAAGAACGCTTTGTTGATGTTCAAAAATTTATAAAAGAAAGAGAGATAAATCCTGAATCAAATATTCAATTTGGTGAGGGAGGAGCCGGTTCATATTCGGACGGAAAGCTGTTTTCCAGAAGAAATAATAATTCGAGCTATGTAAATCGGGTGTTAAAGACTTTTATTAAATTTGGTGCGCCTGAAGAAATAGGATATATCAGCAAGCCCCATTTAGGAATGGTGAAAAGGAATATCTTTCTTCAAGTATCTATATTGCTTTGGGACATTCTGCGCGCGATACCTTTGAGATGATGCATGAAAAAGGTGTTGCTGTTGAGCAGAGGCCGATTTCTGTTGGTGTGAGGGTTGAGCATCCTGTTGAAACTATTAATCTTATGCGATATGGCGATAAATATAAAAATTTTAATGGCTTAGGGGCTGCAACCTATTCTTTAAATTATACTAATCGAAAAATCCGGAGGGGGGTTTATACCTTCTGCATGTGCCCTGGAGGTGAGGTAATTAATGCTTCATCTAATCAAGGCATGCTGGTTTTAAACGGGATGAGCTACTCACGCAGGTCGTCAGCATTTTCAAATGCAGCGCTGGTTGTAAGCTGTCATGCGGATGATTATAAATCAACCGGTCCATTGGCTGGTTTAGAGTTTCAAAATGATATTGAGCGAAAGGCCTTTAACGCGGGAGGAGGAAGATGGGAAGCTCCCGCGCAAAATTTGATGGATTTTTTAGGCAAGAGCAGTTCTTCCGGCTTAAATAATAACTCGTATAAGATGGGGGCTGTTCCTGCTGACATGAAAGACATTTTTCCAGCATTTGTGGTCAAGGAGCTGTTGGCCGCATTTAATAAATGGAAAGAAGAGGTTCCGTTATTTATTTCAAATCATGCAATATTGTTAGGCGCGGAAACAAGAACTTCATCTCCTGTACGGATTAAACGCAATGAAAAACTTGAATCAGTAAATATCAAGAATTTGTATCCGATAGGCGAAGGTTCAGGCTATACAGGCGGTATAACAAGTTCTGCCGCTGATGCTATAAAGGCTGTCGAAATAAACGTATTGCAAGGATAGTCTGTCTTTATTTTTCGTGCTGGTGATTGCCGGATTGTTTATGAAATTCATGAGGATCGACTCGTCATCCTTGTCGTAAAAGTCGGACACCGTAAAGACGTTTATAAAAAACTCCTCTAATTTCCCACTTTTCTCAATTCATCGTTGAACCGCAAACACGAGCGCATTCCCCGCTGCTTTCGGCGGGGAGCTTCAAATAACTATCTATGGTCAACAACGCCCCCCAAGTTCCGCCCTGCCGGCTGCCTTCGCCTCTTGGGTGGACAGCCAGGCAAACGCCCCTTTCCTAACCCGTCCTTTTGGCTCATGGGCGGGCTTGCTCCTTTGCGTTTGATACCCGCATCGGGTACGTTGGGGGGCTTTTCTTTGCGGTGTTACCGGCGCAGCCTTATAGTCGAAGTCCGCCAGGGTTCGTCGCTCTATAGAAGCGCCGATAAGCTTATTGATGGCGCAGACCATCTCTTTGTCTTCTCCGGTAATAAGGGTGAACGCTTCGCCGCTGCGAGTCGCCCGACCGGTCCGTCCGATTCGGTGAATGTATGCATCGGGGGTGGAAGGAATATCGTAGTTGATGACATGCGAAACCTTGGTAACGTCAATGCCCCTGGCGGCGATATCGGTGGCCACCAGGATCTTAAATGTCCCGTCTCGAAAGCCATCCAATGCGGCTTGCCGTTTTCCCTGGGAAAGATTCCCCTGCAGAGAAGTCGAACGGTATCCGGCACCAGCCAGCTTTTTCCCCAGGCTTTTGGCGCGATGCTTGGTCCGGGTAAATACAAGCACCGACTCGGCTGTGGTATTTCCCAACAGCTTTAACAGTAGCGCCGTTTTCAAATGCTGGGCCACCGGATAGAGCGCATGACGAACCGTATCCGCAGGTGCGGTAATCCCCACCTGGACGGTGATCGGATCTCGCAGAACATCCCCTGCTAAGCGACGTATTTCGGTAGGCATTGTAGCCGAGAAAAGCAGCGTCTGACGCTTTTTGGGAAGATGTTTCAAAATGCGCCGGATATCAGGGAGAAACCCCATGTTGAACATATGGTCGGCCTCATCAATAACCAGCACTTCCAATTTGGAAAGATCGACGGTACCACGGTTGATATGATCAAGAAGCCGACCGGGACAGGCCACAACAATATCAGCACGTTTCAGTTTCTGAATCTGCGGATTAATACCAACGCCACCGTAAACAGTAGTGCTTCTCAGGCGGGTCTTGCGACCCAGAGTTTCAATAGCCTGATGAATCTGTTCGGCCAGCTCTCGGGTGGGAGCCATGATCAGAGCACGGATGCAGGCCGTTTTTTTTTCGATCAACCGATTCAGTATCGGCAGAACGAAGACAGCCGTTTTACCGGTGCCGGTTTGGGCCAGCCCCATCACATCATGATTCTTTAGGACCTGCGGAATTGCCCGAGCCTGAATCGGGGTCGGGGTTACATACCCCGCCGCTACGACGCCTGCCGCAACATTGGGATGAAAATTAAAAGACTTGAAATTCAATATACACCTTCTTTCTGTGTTCCAATAAAAAAAGCCCCGGATTATTCCGGGGCTTACGTGATTTTTAGTTACAACCAAGAACACTAACTTATTTGTATCTTACGGATTGTTACAACCAAAGTCAACTGTATTTTTGAGGGTATGATTAAACAAGCATTTTTTTAACCTGACACTTTACACTTAACATCTGATGAATCTGTTTTTTTACGAGTTTATCAAAATTACCCAACCCTTAAAAATTTGACTTTAAGACTACCGATTATTGTAGCACTTCCTATGGCGGGTACTTTGTTTAAATATTATTGATGATTACTTTTTTGACAAATGGCGATGTCATTGCTGATAACAGGGCACTATAATTCAATTTAAACCTGATTTTATCTCCTACATTTATAATTGATTTGGTAATTTCCAGAATAATATGGTCACTGCTGGAACCAATAATATTAACATCAGTTAGATGACGACCGTAGATCTGGCCAAAAAACTAAATTTAGCTCAGCCCACTATAAGCCAATCAGCTATGCGAGGACGAAAGATAGCCGTAGAAGAAGGATTAAAACTATTGGAACAAATCAAGTAATATTCCAATGGATGTCCTGCTACGTCCGCCTTTAAAAAGTGCGAGACATTTTGACTCTTTATGTTAGGGGAAAATAGAGCACTTCTAACATAAGGAGATTGTTATGGAAAAAGATTGCTTCAAAGAGATTATCGCTGAAGTTAGCAAAAAATTACCTCAAAAAATCATCAATCATAAACATTGGAGCTATGCTGTCCAAAAAAAGCATCCCTTTTCTTGAAAGCATACAGTGGTTTTTTGGCTGAATGGGAAGAATATACCCATCTTCCTCAAGCTGCTTTATCTTTTCTGTAAATATTTGGCGAAAATTTATACCAAGGTTTTCATCAATAGCATCAATGTCTATCCCCTCGGTCTTCCTCAGCCCAAGATAAACCATCTCCATCATGCGCTGCTCTTTGCTTAAAATCTCTTTCTCTTCTATAGCCACCCTGCCCTCTTTTATATTCTCTATATATTTTTTTACGCTGCGGCAGTTCCAGTAACGCCGGGGTTCTATAAATGAATGGGCGGATGGCCCAAACCCCATGTATGGCGAGAATGACCAGTACTTCATATTATGCCTGGATATTTTGGAAGCATTTTTTGCAAAGTTTGATATTTCATACTGAACATAACTATGAGCAGTTAAATATTCGATTGTTGTTTCAAAAAGCTCGGATAGCAGAGAGTCGGCCACAGGTTTAAACCTGCCTTGCCGGCGCTCCCTGTCCAATGGAGTGCCTTTCTCATATGTAAGCATATAGCAGGATAAGTGTTCTGGCTCAAATTCAATAGCCCTTTGCAAATCAGAAAGCCATGTCTTTTTTGTCTGACCAGGAATGCCGTAAATAAGATCAATTCCAATATTATCAAACCCTGCTTTTCGTGCCCATTTGATTGTTCTATTTGCATCATTAGTTGAATGAATTCTGCCAAGAAAATCAAGAAATTCATCATTAAAAGACTGTACGCCTATATTAATACGATTAATGCCGACCCCCTGGTATCCTTTAAGTTTTTCAGTTGTAACAGTACCAGGGTTGACTTCTATGGTTATTTCAGTGTCAGTAGATATATTAAATAATTCGTATGCATTTTCAATTATCCTGCCGATATTTTCAGGTTTTAAAACCGAAGGTGTGCCGCCTCCGAAATACAGGGTATCGCATACTAAAGGATGGCTTGAGACCATTTGCATCTCCCTGATCAAGGCCTCGACAAATGGCTGTTTAAGGGACTGGTCTGTTATGGAGTAAAAGTCGCAGTAAGGACATTTTTTAATACAAAAAGGGATATGTATGTATATGCCGGTTTGTTTCATAAGACTAAAATGTTAAAATTATATCAATAAGTTGATCACTGCTTTCAAAAAAGAGTTCAAAATTTATAAAAAATATCACAACTATCGCATTGTGACCAGGCAATATTTTCCAAAAGGAAATGTCCGACAAAATTCTTGCAATAGCTGTTAAAAAGATTAATCATAGACCAAGAAAGTGCCTTGACTACCGGACACCACCAAGTATTACATGGTACATTTGCAACCTGAATTCAACATACTATGAATATCACAGTTCGAGAAATTTATGATAGGTTTGCTGAAACCTATGAAAAGAACCGGGGACTTTTTGATATGACAAAAGTCTTAGCTTCTTTTTATGGACGTTTACAAGTAGAAAAAGGAAGATTGCTTGATTTAGGATTTGGAGCAGGTGATGGCGCTGGAAGCAGTGAGGGAATACGTTCCCTAAAATCATTCAGCCTGGGTTGAACTGTTTTAATGGGAAACAATATGAGTACCGCGAAATTAAAGACCATGGGCCAGCAATCTGGCCGCCGTTCCTGGGCAGAACCTTGGAAAATCAAGATGGTAGAGCCGATTCGCTTAACTATCCTGGCAGAGCGGACACGAGCTTTAAAAGAAGCAGGCTACAATACCTTTCTCTTGCGATCCGAGGATGTCTATATTGACCTGCTTACGGACAGCGGCACCAATGCCATGAGCGACCGTCAGTGGGCCGGCATGCTGATGGGCGATGAGGCCTATGCCGGCAGCAGGAACTTCTACAATCTGGAGGAGGCGGTAAAGAACTATTATGGTTATCGCTATATGGTGCCCACTCATCAGGGCAGAGGCGCCGAGCACCTGCTCAGCCAGACTGTAATCAAGCCTGGTCAATATGTACCTGGCAACATGTACTTCACAACTACTCGCATACACCAGGAACTGGCTGGCGGCACGTTTGTGGATGTGATAATCGACGAAGCTCATGACCCCGGCAATGAGCATCCCTTCAAGGGCGATGTGGATCTGGGCAAGTTAGAGATTTTGATTAAACAGAAAGGGGCCGAAAACATTGCCTACATCAGCCTGGCGGGCACTGTGAATATGGCGGGCGGTCAGCCGGTGAGTATGGCCAATGTGCGGGCATTGCGAGAACTGTGCGACCGCTTCAGAATTCGCATCTACCTGGATGCGACGCGAATGGTCGAAAACGCTTTCTTTATTCAGCAGCGGGAGGAAGGATATGCAGACAAGCCCATTGCCGCTATTCTGAAAGAATTCTGCAATTACACAGACGGCGCCTGGATGAGCGCCAAGAAGGACAACCTGGTCAACATAGGCGGATGGCTGGCAGTCAATGATAATGAGCTTTTTGACTCGCTTCGCAACATGGTCGTAATCTATGAGGGGCTTCACACTTACGGAGGTGTTGCAGGGCGGGACATGGAAGCTATGGCTATAGGTATCGCCGAAGGCGTGCAGGATGATCAAATACGGTCCCGTGTGGGGCAGGTGCTTTATCTTGGAGATTTGCTTCTCAACTGGGAAATACCTATCGTCAAGCCGGTGGGCGGGCATGCTGTCTTTCTGGACGCCAGGAAATTCTACCCTCACATTCCTCAGGATCAATTTCCAGCTCAGACCTTGGCGGCTCAGCTTTATCTGAATTCGGGGGTTCGTGGCATGGAACGGGGTATTGTTAGTGCCGGACGTGATCCCAAGACAGGTGAACATCGCTTCCCTGCTTTGGAGTTGATGCGTTTGGCGATTCCTCGTCGGGTTTACACGCAGGCGCACATGGATGTGGTCGCAGAGGCGGTAAAAACAGTTTACGATGCCCGTGAACACACAAAAGGTCTAAAGATGGTCTATGAGCCCAAGCGTCTGCGATTTTTCCAGGCTCGTTTTGAACCTGTCGCATAGTAAATAGAAAGAGCAAATGGGGTCAACTGTAGACCGCATTTGCTCTTCCATATCAGGACGTTTTGGAACTCCTCTTCAGTTCTTCCAGCATGCTGCCTATTTATAAGCATTCCCCAGCTTTATCCCAAGATCAAGGGCTTTTTCGTTTATCTCAAGAAAATCCGAAGGAATGCGAGTTTTTAACACCTTTTTAACTGATTCGGATTTAACAAGATCCGTGATACCTATTAAGGCGCCCAACATACATATGTTAAACACGATTGGCTTGCCTATCTTCTCCATTACAGCCTGATACATGGGTAGTTCTCTCTGTCGTGCATCAACTTTCATGTACATTTTAACATAACGTGTATCTGTAATAAGGAGACCTCCGGGTCGTATTATGGGACTAAACTTGTTATAGGCTTCCTGGCTCAGGCAGATAAGAACATTGGGTTGATTAACTTTAGGAAAATATATTGCTGAATCAGAAATTATTACATCTGAACGGGTCGCTCCCCCTCTTGCCTCTGCTCCATAAGACTGAGTCTGCACAGCAATCAGGTTTTCATGAAGAACGGCCGCCTCGGCAAGTATCACAGCAGCAGTTATAATGCCCTGCCCTCCCGAGCCTGAAAATACCAGCCTGTGTCTTTCCATATTTAATTTCCTTTCGCAGCCCGTAACGGTTCACAGTTTTTTCAGAAAATAACTTAACCTCACATGAAATATAAACCTGAGTTCTCAAACTTGCCTGCCGCAGGCAGGACTGAGCCTCTGGCTGATATGTTTTGATCAACCGTTAACTGTAAACTGTTAACCGTGAACCGTTGCCATAGCTCTTTCGATTATCTTCTCGTACTCGTCACAGTACTCGGGCATCTTTTTCTGGACAAAAATTCCTCTTTCTATCAGATCAGGATTTTTCTGTTTGGCTTCTGAACCAATGGGCGTGGTATTTTTTTTGAAATGCTCCAGCATATCAATTGCACTTCCCAACCTGTTTTTTCTGCCAAAATAAGTAGGACACTGGGACATAATTTCCACCACTGAAAAGCCCTTGTGAACTATTGCCTGGCCTAAAATATCCGCCATTTGTTTAGCATGATATGTAGTTGTTCTGCCCACAAAAGAAGCTCCGGCAGCTACAGACAACTCAACAACGTCAAAAGCATGGTCTATGTTTGAATATGGTGATGTTGTACTCATCGTCCCATAGCCGGACAAGGGAGAAAACTGGCCTCCTGTCATCCCGTAAACACGGTTGTTAATGACAATTGCAGTCATATCCATATTGCGACGGGCGGCATGTATAAAATGATTTCCGCCGATAGCCAGGGCATCACCATCACCCATGGGAACTATCAGCTTTAATTCAGGGCGGCTCATTTTTATTCCGGCAGCAAAAGCCAAGGCACGCCCGTGAATG
>JAFDFV010000074.1 GCA_019309665.1 Deltaproteobacteria bacterium
TGCGAAAGCGAAAACCTGTTGCAAGGAGCTATTCTCAGAAAGAAGGCAGCCCTGTTGCCACCCTTAAGGAAATGGAAAAAGCCCATATTCTCAAGGCATATGAGCAGACAGGCAAAATAAAGGCTCAAACAGCAAAACTTCTATCCATTGGCTTGAACACCCTCCGCAGGAAATTGGAAGTCTATGGGGTAGCATGAGCCAGGTGGATAGGCTGAAGGCTGAATATGATAATGTAGAATGACGCAGAGTGAACACAAAGTTTGGCGGGATATTTTAAAACAATGATTATTTAGGGCTAAAGCTTTTCAAGTGCCCAGTCACCTATATTTCTATCCGTAAATTCAACCCCAAAGAGATAAATCTCCTTGCCAACGCCCTGATACTTCTCAAAGTATTTCTTGTCTCTGATCTGCTTTTAAAAGCTGGAATTGTGAGCCGTTTGATAGACTATAAATCCGGAAAGGAGAAATCCCGAACAAACAAGTGTTTATGGTTGAAATTAAGATCGACCACGCTTCGGATGCTGATACGATACGCACCAATCTCACACTGTCAGGCATTTAGGGAAGCGGCGTTTCTTGGTTGAGATGAATGGTTTGGGAAAATAGGAGTAAGATGGAAATTAAATGGTATTTTTTCTTGAATTTGTTAAGTTTTTATAGTATTATAATTTTTTAACTACCGATAATCTTTGTAAATATTAGAAAGGAATTGATATGGGTAAACCAAATAGACAATCCTTGATTTTTAAAGGTGTTTATGAGTTTGAAGATCCCGGTGGAACATTGATTGCTGCAAGAGTCCCTGCAAATGGGAGTGCTGATTTATTCTCAGGAACATGTATAGTTGTTCGTCCCAACCAGCGGGCAGTATTGATTTATAAAGGTGAGTTTGCTGATGTAATGAAGGAAGGAACTCATAGAATCAAAACTGAAAACTTTCCAATTATTACACAAATTGCAAACTGGTCTTTTGGTTTTCAAAGCCCTCTTAGAGCTGAATTATGGTTTTTTATGTTAAATGTCTTTATTGGAAGGAGATGGGGCACAACCGCACCTGTTATTTATAATTTCCCAGATTATCAAAATGTTCCCATTCGTGCATATGGTCTTTTCAATATAAAGGTGGTTAATCCTCCGAAACTTTATAATAACCTGATAGGAAGTAATGTTCTTTTTGATATTACGGACTTAGAGGAATTTGTTCAAGGACAATTGCTCGAATTATTGCCTCAGGCTTTATCTGTTATTAAGACACTAGGTGATTTAAATCATGCCCAAGATGATGTTTCAAATGTGCTTCAAGAAAAAATTAATCCAATATTAAATAATTATGGTTTAACAATTTTGGACCTACAAGTTCTTTCGCTGGTTCCTTCTAAAGAGATTTTAAATGCCTTAGACTCCAAGGCAGCGATGAACATTGTAGGCAATAAGCAGGAATATCTTTTATATAAAGCGGCTAATAGTTTAATTGAAAATCAATCTTCAGGGGCAAATACTTCTAATGATCCGATGCAGCTTATGCTTGGATTAATGCTTGGGAAAAATTTATTGGCATCGGACTTTAGAGAAAAAGAGATGCGTTATTTAGATGCATCAATGACCAGTGACGTTAAAGCAGTAAATCCTAAAGGTAAAAAGTTTTGTTCTAATTGTGGTGGAGGTATTAGACAAAAAGATAAATTCTGTTCGTCATGTGGAAGGAGGGTGACTTAATGGGTTTTGATGTAATATGTTCGAGTTGTGGAGCGCCTTCTTCGCCATCAGTAGGCGTTTGTCCATTTTGTAAAAGTGTTATGACGAATAAAAAAAGCAAAGATACACCGACGATAACTAAGATTCGCGAATTATTTGATGCCGGGAATATTGAAAAATCGCTTTTCATAGTGCAGCAAGCAGAGAAGACAAAGCCAAAGTTATTAAAAAATGCTGCATTTATTTTGTTATATGTCCAAATTTTGATTGAATCAGATGGACCTTCAAGCAAGATGAGGTCGATATTGACACAGTCTTATTTAAATGATGTTGAGAATGCTCAGCTTTCTGAATATAGAGAGATAATTGAAGCAAAAAATAATTTATCTCATGGAATGAAAGATATTGGAGAACAAGCTCTTATAAATATCATTCGACGCTCCCCGAAGAATGCGCATGCATTGTTCATATTAGGAAGTCATTTATGTTGGATAGAGAATGAGTATGCAAGAGCCATTCAATTATTAGAAAGATGTGTTGTTCAACGGCCAAATTGGTTAAAAGCAAATGGTTGCCTTGCCGCATTATATTCAAAGACAGATAATGAGGTCTTAGCTCAAAAATATATTAGAAAATGCATTGCTCTTTCAAAAGATGCAGGAACAAAAGAATATTTTAAGAGTTTAGTATCTTGAAGAAATGTTGGAAAAAAGGAAAATTAAAAGAAACTTTTGACCTTTGAAACACAATCATACTCCTGTCGGTTCTCTAAATGACCCATGTCAAGGATAACGGTAGCTGCCATCATGGAAAAGTTGACGTGATTGATCACTGCATGGGCATTACGGGTCTGGCTCTTGCTACTGCCAATCTCCTGTTTGATCTCCTTGAAACCGGATTCTATTTTCCACCTCGCACCATAGTACTCGATGATCTGTTCAATGGAGTCCATAATAGAAAAGAGAGCAATCCATTGGGTTTTATGAAAGATCCAGACTACCCTGACAGGGCATTTGAGCCTCTTGAGCATGACCACATTTGTAGTATAGCCGGCACCTCGCGGTAATGCCCATAGAGAAATACGCGATGGCATAAATGAGCATGATTAAATCTTTATCAATCACATGAATTAAATTTGTAAGACGGATAGTTGCATAGAACGGCAAGGGGATCGGGAATATTGCAAAAACAATTTAAATGAGTCGTATTGAATTATCATTAACAAGGAAGGTTAAACAATGGCAAAATCTTTAGGAACAAGGCTGAAGGAAAAAGGGTTAATCTCCATCAAAGATCTTCATAAGGCACTCGAAAGGCAACGCATGTACGGTGGACGGATTGGTTATAATCTTGTTGTCCTTGATCTTATATCAGAGTCGGACCTTGCAAGTTTCTTTCAATTTTCCCCTACTGTACCCGCTAATATTGAGGAAACCAAATTGGACATCAATTTCATCTCCGACTTGTTATTAAAACATGCCCTTTTCCTAAAAAGTTTTACCGTTCAAAAGTTAGCGGAAAAGACAAAATTAACCCAAACTGTAATCATCCAATGCGCTAACAGTTTGCGTCACGATAAGATGATAGAAATTACAAAAAGTGACACATCGTTTTCGGTGAGCAATTACGAGTTCAGGATTACCGATTCGGGTATTAACCGTGCGATAAATTTAATGGAGGAAAGCCACTACATCGGCCCTGCTCCCGTTGTACTAGATGATTACAGATACGCAGTTGAAATACAGACCGTCAGAAGCATCGAAGTTAAACAAGACAGTATTAAAAAAAAATTTTCAAATATCGTTTTCAGTGAAAAAAAGTTGCGTACTTTCGGCGCTGCAATCAATTCTGGAAAACCGATATTTTTATATGGCCCTCCCGGAAATGGTAAAACAACCATTGCAGAAGCCATTGGAAATTCACTTTCAGGGGAAATTTACGTTCCTTACTCAGTGTTGGTGGGCGGACAAATTGTCACTGTTTATGACCAGGTTAATCATCATTTGGTTGATAAAGATACCGCATCAGACGATTATGATAAGCGATGGGTTCGAGTTAAAAGGCCGATCATTTCAGCAGGTGGTGAATTGACGCTTAAGGCACTTGATCTAGAATTTAATCCCAATTCCAAATACTATGATGCCCCATTGCAGATGAAGGCGAATAATGGTCTTTTCATAGTTGATGATTTTGGCAGACAGTTAATAGATCCACGAACTATTCTTAATCGGTGGATCGTTCCATTGGATCGCAGGCTGGACTTCTTGACCCTTCACACCGGAATGAAGTTTGAAATCCCATTTGATCAGTTGGTCGTCTTTGCCACAAACATTGAACCGAAAAAATTGGCCGATGAAGCATTTTTAAGACGATTGCCATACAAACTCAAAATCGACTATCCAAATATTAAAGAATATGAAAAGATATTCCGTAAAGTATGTGATTCTAATGGATTGAAATTTGATAGCGAAATTTTTGATTACATTATGGCTAAATATAATGAATCGAACATTAAACCCATTGGATGCCATCCGAGAGACCTGATCGATCAGATAATTGATGAAGCTAATTATGTGGGAAAACCGCCCTCCATTTCTAAAAATGTGATTGATTTGGCCTGGAAAAACTATTTCATTGATAGTTAGCATTGTATTTGCTTATCCTTTCTGTTTAGAAGTTATTTGAATACAATAGCACAGGCTAATAAATTTCCATTAAAAGCCGCCTCAAAATTGTTTATGCTATTTTCGTCGGATATATAATTTATGGAAGATGCATCTATTCTGGAATATCAAATCCAATATTGGTGTCAAAGCTTGAATTGTGAATAAAGGAAAGTTTAATTCACGCGTCCCGCACGTCCCCCGGAAGCCTGATAATAAATGTCGATCCCTTTCCGGGTTCACTGACTGCCTCAACATGGCCGTTGTGGGCTTCCACAATTCCTTTAACTATGCTCAGTCCGAGCCCGAGCCCTTTTTCCGTGCTGCTTTGGCCACCACGATACAGGCGATCCCAGATCATGGGAAGTTCTTCGGCAGAAATACCGGTTCCGGTATCCTTTACCCTGATGATGACATCTTTATTGAACCGGCCGGCGTTAATATGGATGTGCCCTCCTGGAGCGGTAAATTTCACCGCATTGTCTAAAATATTTGATATTGCCTGCCCCATTCGGTCGGAATCTATTGAAATATAAAGGTTTCCAGGAAGGTTTATATCCATGTCGATTCCTTTTTCTTCAGCCACAAACGCATACATGTCTGCAATTTTTCCGATCAGATCACAAATATCCACCTGCTTACGATGCATATTCATTGTACCGGTCTCGGCCTCTGAAATATCCATGAGTGTATCCAGCATTTTCAGGATATGATCGGATTCTTCAATGCCTTTTACAAGCGCTTCCTTTATATCAACATTTTTCTCATCCTGCAGCGCCATATCGGCAATATTGCGGAATCGTGTTATGGGTGTGCGCAAATCATGAGCTACATTATCCAGGGAGTTCTTCATTCCTTCAATGAGACGATGGATATTGTCGAGCATCTTATTAAACAGCCCGGCCAGTTCATCCATCTCATCGCCTGAAAGTGAGCGGGGCACCATCTCCGTCATTTTTTCAATATCCAGGGACTGTACGGTTTTTATAATGTTCCGGATGGGGCGACGTGTCTGGTATGAAAGAACCATTCCGCCCGCAAGCCCTAAAATAAACAGTGGAATCATAGCGACCAGAAAAAATTTTTGAAACCGGTTCAGGGCATTATGGGCGCCTTCGCAACTCATGCCTACCTGAATCCAAAAACCAGATGAAAGATGCGCTGATTTGACGGCAAGAATGTATTCATCGTCTACAGCAGACAGATGTATCCAGTCGCTACCCGTATCAGGTGCAATTTTTTCCAGCGTTGTCAGGTCAAAATCCTGCCATTTCTCCGGCGAAGAAATATAGAAGGATTTCCTCATAATTCTGCTTTACAAGTGTTGAGTTAAGAAAAAAATATGTAATTAAAAAAAAGCACAGCGAACTCAATGTAAAAATAAACACATACCAGCCGGCAACCCTGAAACCGATGGTTCGGGGCAAATTAATAAGGCGCTTTAAGTACATACCCGACCCCCCGAACCGTCTTAACCATCTTTTCAGGAAAATCTTTATCTACCTTGCTCCTCAACCTGCAGATCAGGACATCCACAACATTTGTCTGGGGATCAAAATGAAAATCCCAGATATGTTCCAGTATCATGGTCTTGGAAACAGGACGGTTGGCATTTCGTACCAGGTATTCCAGCAAAGCAAATTCGCGCGGCTGCAGCTCAATTTTTTTTCCTGCTCTGGAGACATCTCTTTTCAGAAGATCCACGGACAGATCACCCACAGTCAGGCTGGAAGGTTCAACAGCCCCACTGGATCTGCGGATCAGCGCCTGCACACGCACCAACAGTTCGGAAAAAGCAAACGGTTTTATTAGATAGTCGTCCCCGCCTTTCTGTATTCCCCGAACCCGGTCAGCCACAGTGCGTTTGGCGCTCAGGATAAGCACCGGGATATTGATATGCCGTTGTCTAAGTGTTTCGATAATGCTCAGCCCATCCAGCTTCGGAAGCATGATGTCAATGATTGCAGCGTCATACGTTTCTGTGAGGGCCATATGTAGACCATCCTCGCCGTCTGCAGAATGATCCACGGCAAACCCCTCCTGTTTTAATCCCTTTATTATAAAAGAAGCAATTTCCTGATCATCTTCCACAATAAATACTCGCATAGATCCTTCCTGATCTTACAAATTTGTTTTTTTTCATAAGACCAATAATTAATTAATGAAACAGCAAGATGTCAATTAGCAAAATAAACATTACAAAACTGTAATGTCCATGAAAGGTTTGTGTAATATTGGCCGTGTATAGTGCCTGCGAGATTAAAACGCAAAGATATCATTTACACAATCCAACCTGCCCCTTAACCAGGTATTACAGGAGGCGATACGCATGAAACTCTTTTTCCACAGGGCTGCGTACTATATAATTGTTTTCTCTGTCATATTCAATGCATTTATAGTGAATGCAGAGGCACTTAATTTTGAACAAATCAAACAGAAAGTATTAAATAACAATCCTGGCCTGTCTGCCGGAAACAATGCCGTAAAAGCGGCTGAAGCAGAAATCCGGCAGGCCGGCGCAATTCTGAACCCGGAACTGGAAATCAGTTCCGAGAACTTTGGTGAAAATGCAATTGAAGTGGTACTAACCCAGCCGTTTGAAATCGGGGGCAAACGCAAGGCCCGCATTCAACTGGCCCGGAAAGCCCTTCGCGCGGCAGAGCTTGAAAACGATACAACCCGTCTCGGGCTGGAAGCGGAAATTATCCGGCGGTGCGTGCCCTTACTGGGTTTACAGGAAAAAATAGCTGTCCTCGATTCCCTGGCATCGGTCATGGGGAAAAGCCTTACAGACATAAAACGTCGCATCCAGGCAGGCGCAGCCATGGAAGCAGATGCGCTCAGGACCGAAATGGAACTGGATGAGCTTCTCATGGAAAAGGCTGCCTTAAACAGACAACTGAACCAGCAGAAAAAAGAATTGGCCGCTTTGTGGGGAAATACCGATGATGCGGACATACAACTTGCATTTACACTGAATACAGCAATATCGCTGCCGCAGCGGCCGGAGATACTGAAAAAAATTCACGAACATCCGGAAGGAAAACTGTTGAAACTTAACCAGGAAACAGCAGTAGCTGAAATTCGGCAACTGAAAGCAGAGGCATTTCCGGAACTGGCCATAAGCGCAGGTTATCATCGCAATAATGAGGATGATGAGAATGCGGTGATCGCAGGCATGTCGATTTCTCTGCCGCTTTTTAACAGGAATAAAGGAGCCATTTTGTCAAAAGGTCATGAAGTGACGGCAGCCGGAAAGAAATTCCAG
>JAFDFV010000397.1 GCA_019309665.1 Deltaproteobacteria bacterium
GTTTTGTAAAAAGCCCTTGACACATTAAGCATTATCAATTATTGAACTACAATAATTGATAATCAATGAAGTGAGGTACTATGGCTAATCCATTCACATTGCGGGTTATTCCTCCCCGTTTTCCTTTTTGCAATCGGGCCACCGAGCTTAAAGAGCTATATTCCCATGCAGACAATAAAGCTAATGTTGTTTTATTTTCGCCCCGACGCTACGGCAAAACTTCACTTATAAGAAGACTCCAGGCTGACCTGTCTGACAAGGGTTTTTTTACGTTTTATATCGATTTTTTTATGGCGACTTCTGAAAATGAAATTGCCCGGCGTATTTCCCAAAGTATATATTCTGTCTTGCATAAGCGCGAATCCCTTTTGAACAAAGGCGTTCGTTTTCTAAAAACATTTAAGACCTTTCGCCCGGTTTTTAAACCTTCCCCTGAAAGCGGTTTGTCCTTTTCTGTTGAGCCTGTTTCATCAGTTATGTCCGGTATCGACCTTATTGATAATGTAATGGAAGAACTGGGAATATTTATTCGCAAAGAATCGATAAATGCTCATATTGTTTTTGATGAATTCCAGGAAATCAGCGAACTGAAAAAATCATCAATAGAAGGGGTACTGAGAAGACACATCCAGGAGCAACAGGCATCCTATTTTTTTGTGGGCAGCCGCCGGAGAATTCTTCTCGATATGTTTGATAAAAAAAACCGGCCATTTTATCAAAGCGCAATAATGTATCCCTTAAAACCTCTGCCTGATAAGGAACTTGTTTCATTTCTGGTTGAAAGATTTAAGGAGGGCAGAAAAAATTGTCCCATCCGTGTCGCTGAAAAAATTTCGGAAAAGGTTTCTCAGTATCCTTACTATGTTCAGGCCCTGGCATATAACATATTCGAAATTTCCGAAGATACCGTTTCCGACAATGATACCCAGGCCGCTTTTAATAACATGCTGGCTTCGGAGAGATACGGCTACGAGGCTGTTGTTCAAGGGCTGACAGGGCCCCAGATCGCCCTGTTGAAAGCGCTTGCCGTTGATGCTGTTTCAAAAATCCTTTCTAGTGAATACATGAAGCGACACAGGCTCTCTGCCGGCGGAATTCAATACGCACGCAACAAACTGGAAAAACTGGATTTAATAGAGAAACACAACAATATCTGGAAAATAGTCGATCCGGTTTTCGGCTGCTGGCTGGCCGGGTATTAAAAGCCGTCGAATAAAAACAGCAATGTTGCGTATGCGCAAATATACCTTTACAGTAATATACGCTATTTGGAAATAATGTTTCAGGTGAGAATTTGTAACCTGTGCGGTTAGCATTTACTGTGTTTTGTCAATAAGTTGATTGCCATGAAGGATCTGTCGTAGGGAAGGAATTGCCATTTTTTATTAAAAATATAGTTAGTTAGCTAATTCAGGTAATGTCACTTTTTTTACTTTACCTGGTCTCCATTTTTTTATCGGCTTCATTGATTTTCTCAAATAGGATCGATTGGGTCGAACTTTTTGGCGGTAACGAGAAATAGAACTAACTATTTGTTGAATTACGCCTTTCACACAATTTACAGGTACAAACATGATTTCTTCTAAATGTCTCGAAACTGTGGCTAAACAATTTTTGAAATTTACTTTCATCTTTTTTACTCAAAGGACTAAGCATTTTTGATATTTGATCTTCTGCTTTATTTGAACATAACCTGTTCATAGTTATAAGAACAAAATGGGCGAATCTATAATGCGTTTGCGTTTTTGCCATGTTTTATCAAATTCATGAGCAACCTCAGCGATGATAGTGATCACTTTACCCCATAAGCTGATAAAATTCTCATCAATTTCTATCTGATTATTTTGTAAATTTTTCTTTTGGTTTCTTAGTTTTGCCCTAAAATTTGGGTAGTCCCAACAAAACAGTGCGGGTGGTCAAAAAGATGCTTAGTACACTCTGCAAAGCCTTGATTCACGCATGAACTCATTCACAGCAACTGAGCGCTAACTGCTTGAAATTATTGACCTGCACTGTTTTGTAGGGACTGTTTTGTAGGGACTACCGCTTTGCGTGAAGTGAATCCCCTCAGCACCAAAGACTCTGTAGAGTCGGATGGTGATGGGGGTCGATATGTCTTTGAGGGTGAATTGATACTCCTTCACCAATTCCTTCGCGACGTCAATCGCGTCGGCATCTGTTGTGAATACGTCTTCAGGTGTCCAAGGTATATGTTTCTCCTCCCTTCGCAGAACAATGATTAGTGGAAAAAAACGCTCAATATCATGGAACAAAATCGCGCATTACGTGTGCACCTTATTGTATAGTTTACAATTTGTTGTAGCTCGCCAACTCCGAATATTGAAATCAAAAAAGCGAGCTGTTTTTCTCAATTTTACCGATATATCCCATATGCGGGAAAAAACGCTTGATCTCCCTGATATCAGGTATCTATTCAGAGGGTATTATATTACCGCCCATTCGCTCCGCTCATTAGGGGCGCAGAGTACGCAGAGAATTTCATCTTATTAACTTTCGCTGAGAGGGCTAAAATTAATAAACCCAAGCCCTTCGGGCAGATCACGCTAACTTTGATAAACTAAAATATTCAGATAATTGTGGCGGCCTCATATTATAGCTTTCTATAATACCATCAAATGAAGTAAAGCTTCTGAAGCTTTCTGTTTACCGTCCTCTCAACGGTAAACAGAAAAATAAAATTCTCTTTGCGTTCTTTGCGGCTTTGCGGTGAATAAATTCTTTGAGTTAGCAGTGTACCCCCTGAAAAATTACGAAGTGCTGAACAGGTCAACGTGGCAATTATATGTATGCTGCTTAATAATTCGAATTTCAATTTAAGCCCGCATTATAAATTATCACAATTTCAAACACAACAACTACCTGAAATCAAGGGTAAATTATGGGTAATCCGCCGGTAAAACTTTCACATAGACCCAGAATCGCTCAATTTAGGTTCAAGTTTGTTTTTCCGCAAAAAACTTGCCATTGATATTATTATGGAAGTATTGTTAAAGTTGATTATTAGATATTAAATGCTTACATCATAGAAAAATATACGGGAGAAGTGCGCCTGTCTTTTTTTGAAAAACTTATGACTGATGGGTAATAAGAGGGGATTCAGTGAAGTGGGTATAAGCATTCATCGTTGTTCATGTAACAATAACAGAATACAGAGAGCAAAAAAGGGTCAATGGTCAGAACGATGAGCGAAAAGCAGCCAACCGTGAACTGTGAACCGTAAACTATTATTTATATGTCTGAAAATACTCGTGTAACAAAAGCCGCAGGCGTCGTCGGTGCATCAACTTTATTAAGTCGTATCTTCGGCTTCATAAGAGATGTTGTAATAGCCTGGTTCTTTGGGGCAGGACTAAGCTCGGATGCCTTTTTTGTGGCTTTCAGAATCCCAAATCTATTAAGAAGACTTTTTGCTGAGGGTTCTCTAAGCATTGCATTTCTTCCTGTCTTTACTGAATGCCTTACAAATCAAGGTAAAAATGAAGCCTTTAAATTAGCAAGGTCAGCAATAAGGCTGCTTTCCGCAATACTGGTTATTACCGTCATTATCGGTATTTTTTTATCTCCGATAATAATACGTATAATAGCTCCGGGTTTCACTGTCTCACCTGAAAAATTTTCACTTACAGTTACTTTGACCCGTATTATGTTTCCGTATATTTTCTTTATAGGCCTTGTCGCTATTTGTATGAGTGTTCTTAATGCGTTAGGCCATTTTGCCGCACCGGCTCTTGCCCCTGTGTTTTTGAATTTTGCCATGATATGTGCTGTTCTTTTTATATCTCCTCACATGGCTGAACCGGTAACAGGCCTTGCCATTGGGGTTCTGATAGGTGGTTTTTTACAACTGGCGTTTCAGCTCCCATTTCTTATAAAAAAAGGTTTTTATTTTTGGGAAAAAACTAAAACCTATCATCCCATGATGAAAAAAGTGGGCTTGCTGATGCTTCCTACTGTTTTTGGTGCTGCAGTTTATCAGATTAACATATTAATCGGGACTCTTCTGGCTTCTTTACTGCCCGAAGGAAGCGTTTCGTATCTTTACTATGCTGACAGGCTGGTTCAGTTTCCTTTAGGAATTTTTGCCATAGCAACAGCAACAGCCGTACTACCGAGCCTTTCAAGGCAGGCATCTGCTCAGGATTACGATTCTCTCAGAGATACCTTTGCCTATGCCATGAGATTGATTTTTTTTATTACAATCCCTTCTATGGTAGGACTTATAGTTCTAAGAGAGCCTATAGTTGAGCTGCTTTTTAAAAGAGGGGCTTTTGATGCTGAAATCACAAGATCGACGGCATCGGCGCTTTTATATTATGGTATTGGTCTGTGGGCATTTTCGGCTGTACGGATACTTGTTTCAACATTTTATGCTCTTCAGGATACTAAAACACCGGTAAAGATGGCTGCAATATCTGTTGTCGCAAACATAATATTCAGTATTATTCTTATGCAGTATCTGGGCTACAGAGGGCTTGCGCTTGCAACTTCGCTGGCTTCCATGCTTAATTTTTGTGAATCCGCCTGCAAAACAATGGCAGGTTCCTTTATAATGGGGGCAGTTGTCTGGGCAATTGCACTATTAATTATACCATCAGAGGATAAAACTTTAATCAGCCTTTTTTTCGGACTCATGTGCAGCATATTTACCGGCCTTGTCTTTTATGGTTCTTTTTCTTTTTTTATCAGGAGTCCGGAGCTTGAAAAAGTCTTGAGTATTGTTAAAAAGAGTATGAGCATAAAGTGAGTTTAAAGCAAAAAATTCTACTGTCTTTATCAATACTGATTATATTTTCTTTGCTTTTATTTATTATTTTCGGTGATAATGGACTGGTTGATCTTGACCTGTTAGAAAGAGAAAGAGACGCGTTGATAGAAAAAAATGCCGGGATTACCATAA
>JAFDFV010000398.1 GCA_019309665.1 Deltaproteobacteria bacterium
AAGGTCGATTTTTTTAAGTTTTTCCTTGAACCTCTTAACTGTTTCTTCAGGCGGTAATATTTTATCCTGGTCAATGTTATTATACTTAAATGCATCAGTTAAAATAATTTTGTTATCCATAATTAATTATTATCCCTTTTATTGTAATAGCTCACCGCCCGCTTCGCTCAAGACGCAAAGGACGCAAAGGTTGTTTTTTTAAGGAAAAATTATCTTCCCTCTGCGCCCTTTGCGTCTCTGCGGTGAGCCATTGCAACTTTGTCACATAGGGCTGAACTGTCACCTTTTATTTAGATTGACCCGATTTATATGATTTGATATAAAGTCAAATCGTTTTGTGGGGATGTAGCTCAGTTGGGAGAGCGCGGCGTTCGCAATGCCGAGGTCAGGGGTTCGAGCCCCCTCATCTCCACTTATGCTTTCCCCTATCTTCTTTATACGAAATTTTTTTATGAATTAAAACCAAAAAGTAAAGGAAAAATCAAAAGAGTTTGAGCTATGCGACAAGCTCTTGTTCCAGTTTTAGCGCTGTTTGCTCTATTTCATGAATGATTTCAGTTTTGAATAACTGGGTACTCTTTTTTCTTGAAAACCGGATTGTATCGAGGTTGTTGAGAATTTCCACAGTTTTGGAAGTCAATTCCTTTGAAACAGAACATTCGAAAAGAAGTGCTTTGATTTCCATTGTAGTAAGATTCCGGGCAGGGGTTTCGGTTTTGTCTTCTATATATCTTTTAAAAGCTCTGTGTACTTTCTCAATATCTGTGGAAGCCGCAGCCTTGCAATCTTTTCTCAATCGCTTTAGAGCATTTTCTGTTTGGTTGTGGTCGGTAAGTTTTTTACGGTATTTTCGCTTTCGAAGGTAGAAGCAGGGCTACCAACTTAAAGCGGGACATTCTGTAATTTCAATAAATTATGTAGGGTGCATTCTATGCACCACCATGGTGCATAGAATGCACCCTACATGGATATGTTATGTCAATTTTGGACAATTGATGTTTTACGATAATCAAGAACAAAAAGTTCGAAAGTGTCCCGCCTTAAGCTGGTAGCCGCTTTTTTGCATAGACCAACGTATCGAATATAGCAGTAATTGCCATCATGCACCTCCTTGCTTTCACTTTCAAACATACGGCTATAAGCCGTGTTTGTGAATGCAAATATCTAAAGCTTTTCGCCTAAAGGCAAAGGTTTTAAAGCTGGCGATTGGAAAAATAAATCCTTGACATTCCATACCGATGTAATTACAATGTGGATCCTTGTCAGGTTAAGGAGGTAAACCATGAGAGCACGTGTTGTAAAAATTGGTAATTCCCGAGGCGTCCGTATTCCAAAACCTATACTTGAGCAAACAGGAATTATTGAGGACGTTGAGCTTGAGGTAGAAAAAAACCATATCATTATTCGCCCTATTTCAAATCCAAGAGTTGGCTGGGATATTGCTTTCAAAACAATGGCCGAAAATGATGATGACGTGCTGATGCACGGAACCGAAAATATCTCAAATTCTTGGGATGAAGAAGAATGGCAATGGTAGCCAATCGATTCGATGTATATTTGGTCAATCTTGACCCTGCTGTCGGATCTGAAATTCAGAAAACCAGACCCTGTTTGATTATTTCACCTGATGAAATGAACAGACATATCCGCACCGTTATTGTTGCTCCAATGACTACTGCCGGCAAGGACTATCCCACAAGAATATCATGCAACTTTAAAAAGAAAAAAGGGCAAATCGTCTTAGATCAGATTCGCACAATAGATAAAACACGACTCATAAAAAAGCTTGGTTCTATTAATCCAGAAACCCAGTTGGAGGTTATTTCTGACTTACAACGTCTATTCGCATTTTGAGGCCGACCAACCTGTCAGTCCACCTGTGGGGAGGCTTGGAGACACCATGACTCCACTTAATAACTCTATGTGCTTTATTTAAGTTATAAATTATGAATGATACCAAATCAATATTGAAATCTCAAAGATTGTTGCCAGACCATTTCAGGGCCTATTTCTGGGATACTCGATTTACAGGTCGTGAACTTCTTGATTGGCCAGACCACACCATTAAGCGCGTATTGGAATATGGACAATGGGAAGATGTCCGATTTTTGAGGCAAATCATTGGGGATGAAGCTATTAGAAAAGTTGTTAAATCAAGTCGCAGGCTTTCCCCGCGCACAGCAAACCTCTGGGCTCCATAGATTAAGCATTCCAAGAAGAGAAATATCTTGTTTTCAGAAACGCTTTCACCCGATACCCATACTCTGATCGAGAAAATCAAAGGCCAACCATGGCTGAACTCTTATTATTTTGCAGGAGGGACAGCTCTTGCCTTACATCTGGGCCACCGGACATCCATAGACCTTGATTCCTTTACTCAATCAGACTTCGAAGAAATGACCATAATCAATTATTTAACTTCTCATTCGCTTAAAAAAAATATTAAAATATTTTTCGTTTCGTTGACGGCTGCAAGGACGATCTTTTCAGGATATTTGCTGCGAAACCAGGCAAGTGGAAGCTCATGCGCATTTTCCGAAAGCCACACGTTCGGTGTATCATACTGACATTTGATGCCTAAGAGTATTTCACCCTGGAGT
>JAFDFV010000399.1 GCA_019309665.1 Deltaproteobacteria bacterium
GTATGGCTACAGGAGATAGGAGAAAAGCATTAACTCCATTTTGAAAAGTCAACCTTGTAAAAAAGATACTGCCGATGATTTGTTCATTTTCAGTGGCAACAAATCCATAAAGGTTTTGAGCATCAGTGCCAGTCATTACGCTATAAGTTAAGTTTCCTATTAACGCGCCTTCTGTCTGTCCTTCTGAGTCTGAAAACACCGTAGTGAATAGCTGTTTAATTTCTTCAATATTGCTTGATTTATATGTTAAGAGTTCCATTTAATTATCTCCTTAAGGTAATTAAATTTTTATCTCGGAGTCATCTGTACTTGTTACTTTCAGCACATAACGTAAAGCTGAGTGGCTGGGCAACGATAATCGGAAAAACTATGCTAAAGGTAAAAACTACCGGTTAAATACTGCCTTTCAAAAACGGCACGGCTTTGCCCAGTCCATCTCAAGCGCCTGGTTCGGCGTTTTCTGATGGATTACCACAAAATTCTGAGTATAATTTTTTAGCGCATTCAGGGCAGATACCATGACTAAATTCTGCTTCAGAATGTTGACTAATATAGGACTCAATTTGATTCCAATAGCCTTTATCGTCTCTAATCTTTTTACATGATGCACAAATTGGCAGAAAACCGCTTAGAAGTTTTACTTCAGCAAGAGCTCTTTGAAGCTTGTCTCTTTCAAGGCGTAAAGCCTCCTCAGCCTGCTTGCGCTTGATACCCGACACCAGCACGATCATTAGCACCAGTATCAGCCCCATGGGAAACGCAGCAATGGCGGCAATATCCCACTTCCAGCTTCCCGCATCCATGTCCATGGCGAGCACCGCGACCAGATCGCCGGTGACCGGATCAATCAGCGGCACGGCTCCGCTGACGAATGTGCCCCATCTGTCTGTGAAAGGTCCTTCGGTGTCGGCTTGCCTAGTGTCGAATACCTGTCGAAATCCCTCAGGCACATCGTCGTAGAGCATTCCTGCCGGCGATTCGTCTTCGGAGCCGACCGGCTCGTTGTCCACGAAGAAGAAGATCTGTCCGTCCGGTAGGCGGCCCATGAGGTAGATGAACCGACATTTGTCGTTGGCTTTTTTGGCGCGGGCGAACTGTTCCTTGAGTCGTAGATAATCCAGCGCCTCAAGATCGGCCTGTGTGCCGGTAAGTGCCCGAACGCGATCCGTGTTTACCGACCCTGCAATCACTTGCGTCTGGATGAGCAGGTCTTCGCGCAAGGCTCGGTCGGTCAGCTGCACCGCCCACCACGAAAGCAGCACCCCACCCAGCAGAATCGCCGTCGTTATCAGTGCGCGTCTCGTCACCTTCGACGGATGTTTCCCATTTTCGTCTACTCCGCGCATGATATCACTTCACCTTTTTTACAAAATAGTTTCATTAAATATGTTGTTATAATAGATACGAGAAATAAACCCATAAATGCAGTTACAATATTAATTTGAGCACAATAGACAACACAATGGGTAATATTGTTATTTCTAATATTGATAAATATCTCTGTATAATGGTCATATCTACTTATATTCTTGATTTTATAAATTATTCCGCTTCATAGAAGCCGAACGTCGCTAATCAGCCGCGCGGCTTTTTGCGTCGGCTGAATTAGCATGGTTAGATTGCTCTTTGATTACAGCTGCCGGCTTGTTTGGTTCACTCGAATAACGTACCCATCCAAACTGGATTAACTGGAATACTGTAAATAATACTGCCACAAAGCCGAGGATTTTAACGATTGGGCGCTCTAAAAAAAGATTTACCTTATTGTTCCAGTTTTTGTTATGGACATTAACCTTATTCTGTTGCAGCAGGAAATACATGCGCTGAAACCAGTAGACTTTTGACATTGTAGATTTATGTAGTTTTACGTACTCCTTGTCGGCAAACGCATCAACTTCATCTTTCCCTGACAAATAATCTCGATGCTCCCCACCATTAAGTCTCATGAAACTCTGCATTCTGGGGTGTTCAACACAGTTTTTTCCATATACGGAGAGAATTAATGCTGAAAGGTTATATTTTTTTGAATCTGGAATTCTTTTGGCTTCACATTTTGATAGAACTTTATAACGATGTGCTAAAGCTTCAAAACCAAAATTTATATTGGTCATATTCCAATGAAGCCAAAACGCGTTATCGTTTTCAGCTACAAAATCGAAAAATTGCTTAAGCATTTCACATTCTAGTTCATCATAGCGTTCATGAATTGAATCCCTTGCTATTTCCTTAATTTCTGCGATTAGATGAATAGAAAAACTGTGCATTGTCGAGCTTCCGACATGCAACACAGCGATAGATGTAATTCGAGGAGAATAGTTTTCATTATTGTCATTTAGATTTTGGCAAGAGTAATGCACAATAAATAGACTCTGCTCATTCTCTTTCAAAGTCTTCAATTTGTCTTTTGCGCTCAATTTTTACTCCGTAATATGTATACAATCTAACAATTAGTCTGTGAACATTCACTATTTATTTAGAATAACAATTATTATATATTTAACCTAATAAATAATTGACATTTAATCAAGTCGTTATTATAAAATAATTATAAAAAATTGATTCGTATAAGTATTTATTTGATAGAAAAAATCTTAT
>JAFDFV010000400.1 GCA_019309665.1 Deltaproteobacteria bacterium
CAAAACTTTTTTTATCACAGCTTTTTTCATTTCAATAGAGTATCTCATAAATATCACCTCAATGCCCCAATTTTTAGTTCTCACTGAAGGCGACATCTATCCTGACACAGGGGGTTGTCGATGAGTTTCACCGGTGCGGGCAATGGAGGTGTCCGAACCGCTGTCATCTTTTTCCAGTTCATCAAAACTTTTGGCATAAGGAGTGGGAACGGCTTCTACTGTAAAGGGTCCAGTGATGCGGGACTTTTTTCTGTCAACTTTTGGTTTATTATATAAAACCTCAAAGGTATTACCTTGGGCGTTTACAATACTTTTTAGTGTAATATGAGGAATTGTTTGATAAACAAAACCACTTCCAACTCCTTCAAATTCATGTGCTAATCTGAAATAATCAAATTGAGAAGTCATCAGTCTTTTTTTTGCAAGAGAAGTGGAGACTCTACTAGTATCGCATGTAATCCAACGTCTCCCCCATTGCTCAGCAACAAAAGCAGTTGTACCACTACCACAAGTTGTGTCTAAGACTAAATCACCTGGATCCGTTGCCATTATTATACATCGTTGAACCACAAGAGAATTTGTCTCAACTACATAATTTCGTTGCATAAAGGAGTTCATAGTATCAATCCACACATTTAAAAGTTCAGTAGCAGGAAAGTCATCTAAATATCTTTTATAATTTAATTGATTTCCCTTCTTTCCTAATCTATTTGCAGATCTTAACCTATTCATACCTTCAATAGTAGTTTTCCAAGTCATGCCATTGCCTGGTGTGAAAGCTTCATTCTCAAATTCATATTTAAATTGTGCTGATTCTGAGGTTCCTTTCCTTCTGGGATCAGCCCATCTAAATAATCTACCGTTTGGGATAAAATTTGGGTTATCTTTTTCCTTTTTCTTCAAAGCTCGGCATGTACCATCTTCAAATTCTATCCAATCAAAACTGCTACCAGCGCCTTCTCCAATTTTTTTTGGAAGGTAAATTTTTCGGAATTTTAAAGTTTCTTTGTTTTTAGCAAACCAAATGAGATAATCTAAGCATGGTGGCAAATACTTCGTTGTATCACCAGGGGAAGTCTTAAAAGAAATTTGACTTATAAAATTCTCGGGGCCAAATACTTCAGATAAAATATTTCTGACATAAGGTAAATTTTCATCTGAAATCTGCACAAACACACTACCACTTTCATGCAACATTTCACGGGTAAGCAGCAGGCGATCCCGCAGATAAGTCAGATACGAATGAATGCCTAACTCCCAAGTATCCCGAAAGGCTTTAATCATTTCCGGCTCCGCAGACAGGTCTTCGTCTTTACCATCTTTTACATCCCGCTTATTTACAAAAGGCTGAAAATTGCTGCCATACTTAATCCCATAAGGCGGGTCAAAATAGACCATCTGCGCCTTGCCGGCCATGCCCTCTTTTTCCAGCAGAGAGTTCATCACCAGCAGGCTGTCCCCGGCAATCAGGCGATTACTCCAGCCCTCTTTATGTTTGTAAAAATCAATGGCTTCCCGCAGAGGTTTTTGTTCAGTTTTAAAAAGCGACATCTGCGCCGGCCCGGTCTTTTCTTTCGTTACCGTGTCAATAATGGTTTTCGGGTCAATACGCTCATGAACATGCAGGCTGACTGTCGGCACTTCAAAACTGGTGTGTTCCGCCTTGCCTGCCCAATGCAATTGCGGATCAAGGTGGGGGTCATATTCATAGGTTTTCTTTTCCCCTGTATCAGGGTCGCTCTTCGGCGTCACCAAACCCACCGGCGGGTTATTCGCCCGCTTTTTATTCGAGTGCTCGTACTGTTCAATCTGTTTTTCTGTTTTCTTTCTTTTTGCCATTGTTTTTTCTCTTTGTTCGTTCACTTACCTTTTTTTGACTGCCACGGGTGTCGATTGTAATTGGGCGATGTGTTTGTTGGGGGCTTCGTTTAAATAAATAGCAAATTAATTTAGCTCTTCATTCATCTGTTTTAAAACCACATCTTCCGTTAATCCCATTTTATTAAAGACCTTTTGATATATCTCAACCATTTTTTCATCCATTTTTGAAAAATAATTTGATAACTCCTGTAAGTCATTTATCATTTTTCCTCTTCCCTCAGTCGTGATAATCGAAAGAGAATTCTCCCAAAAATAGTTATGTGAGCCTCTTGCAGAAACAAAAAACTTTTGAATTATTTTGCTCAATAGAGGAATTGTTATGGTAAAGAAGCTGTCTCTATGATATATCAACTAATTGATTTGGTTGAATAATTAGTTGAAACAAGGAGACAGTTTCATGAAAAAAGTATCACAGATTTGGTTTAATATCCAAGGATTTCTTTTCCCTTTTATAGAAAAGGAAATTGAGGAACCTCTTACTGAAAAGTTAAAGCAACTGGCGGCGACTCTGGAATTAATACGGATTGAAGATTTTGTTCATATTCCAGAGTATTGACTTGGGCAATCCCCCAAGAACCGCAAGCAGATAGTGGGCAAGTTGGGGGCAAGTTGGGGATGTCCATTGGATTATTGGTTTGCTTCCTCTTTAAGGTTCAAACCTTGCTTTTCTGCAATTTTCTCTCGAAACTATTTGGTTTACTGTAGCCGGAATTT
>JAFDFV010000401.1 GCA_019309665.1 Deltaproteobacteria bacterium
TCTGTTGGGTTACGGCGTTTGCCAAACATAGTAAACAAAAAGGGAATTGAGGGAAACGGACGAAAAAAACTATGACCTTAGTATACGACCATGAAAGCCCTTCGGAGAAGTTGCAGAAAAAGAAAAAGCATCTTGTTTCGGATTTCATTAGCGGAAAAGAACGAAGTTTTATGAAACGCCATAGCCGGATTTTAAACGATTATTTTATGGAAAAATTCAAAAGCAGCATGGTTGATCCTGAAATAATTGACAAAAATCCTTATGCCATAATCGCTCTGGGTGGCTATGGAAGGGAAGAACAGTGCATTCACTCGGATGTTGATCTTCTTTTTCTTTTTGAAAAAAATGTTCCGGATGAAGCCGAGGATATTATACAGGAAATAGTGTATCCGCTGTGGGATATAGGTTTAGAGGTGGGGCATTCAACCAGGTCGCTAAAAGAATGTGTAAGCCTTTCAGGAGAAGATTTTGTTGTTTTGAATTCAGTTCTGGATGCGCGTTTTATATGTGGGATGTCTATTTTGTATTCAGAGCTGATGAGACAAATTCGGGAAAAGGTAATAAGGGACAAATCCGACGAAATTATAAAATGGCTTGTTCAAAGCGGTATTAAGCGTCATGGTCGTTTTGGAGACTCTGCATATTTGCTTGAACCAAATATTAAGGAAGGGCAGGGGGGATTGAGAGATTACCACGCAATGCTGTGGATTGCCCGAATTAAATATAACATTAAACAGCCAAGAGATCTTGAGTATTATGGTCTCCTTTCTCATAGCGAGTTCCGGATTTTAAAAGAGGCGCTTTCGTTTATATGGAATGTAAGAAACCGATTGCATTATATAGCCGGCAGAAAATGTGATCAACTGCATTTTGAGTATCAGACAGAACTGGCCAATGCCCTGAATCTCAGAAAACAAAACGGGCTGCAGCCAGTAGAAAGATTTCTATCAAAATTGCACAGCCGGATGGAGGTTTTGAAACAGCAATACTTGATGTTTATTGGTGAACAAGGGTACACAGAAAAGTCAAAGCTGTCAAAAAAACTCAATACACAAACTCAAATAAATGGTCTCGAAGTTAAGAGGGGTATGCTTAATTTTGTTTCTTCCGAGGCCATACTGGATTCTCCGGATTTGCTGATAAAAATATTTGAAGAAAGCGCTCGCCTGCAAGTTCCATTAAGTTCTGAAGCAAAACGGCTGTTAAAAGAATTTATATATTTGATTGATGATGATTTCAGAAACGCTTCATTTGCTTTAAAATCTTTTGAAAGGATTTTATTTGCTCCTTCCACAACAATTGATGTTTTGAATGATATGTTAAGTACAGGATTTTTAGTGCGGTTTATACCTGAATTTAAAAGTATTGTTAATCGAATCCAGTATGATGAGTATCATATCTATCCTGTTGCAAGGCATTCATTACTTACCGTAAAGACAATAAAAAAATTCGGTATGCCTGATGAAGATAAAGCTGGAAACCAATTGTGTGGAAGTCTGTATAAAGAGCTTTCCAGTAAGAGATTACTGCTTTGGGCAGCTCTTTTCCATGATATTGGGAAAGGAGAACCGACTGGGGGGCATTCACAGAAAGGAGCAAAAATCGTTAAAGATATACTTAAAAAAAGAGGTTTCAAAAAAAGCGATATAGAAACCATAACATTTTTGATAAATGAACATTTACTTCTTATCAAGACTGCGTCCAGAAGAGATCTAAATGATGAGGGGACAGTTATTGCCTGTGCCGGAAAGATAAAGGATATAGAACGTTTAATAATGCTTTACCTTCTGACTGTTTCAGATTCAATTTCTACCGGTCCAACTGCCTGGAATGAATGGACATCAGCACTTTTAAGAAACCTTTTTCTTACAGTGCTGAACATTTTGAAAAAAGGTGAGCTGGCAACAGGAGAAGCTGTTGAGACAGTTAATAAGAAAAAAGAGGAAATTTTATTATCTGCATCTTTGCTGCAGGAAAAACAGAAATTAGAGCGGTTTTTCGAGGTAATGTCGCCGAGATATCTTCTGTACACTTCGGCAAAAGATATATTGGAACATATCAGGCTTTACAAAAAACTTGGGGATACCGATTTTGTCTGGAAAGTAACGCGAACTTCTGATTCTAACCGTCCAGGCTTATTTTCAAAAATTGCCGGAGTATTTACTTTGAACAGCATCGATATTCTGGATACTCAGGCATATACATGGCGAAATAATATAGCCCTTGATATTTTTAAAGTTAAACCACCCCTTGATCAGATTTTTGAAACCGAGCGATGGGATAAAGCAGAAGAGAATCTCAAATCTGCTCTATCAGACGAGTTGAATCTTGCAGAAGCTCTAAAGGAGAAGATGTCCCCCTATCGAACCTTTAGGCCCCGTACATCACAAAGACCTAACCGGATAGTTGTAGATAATGAAAGCTCCGTTTTTTTTACAATCATTGAAGTTTTTACCTATGACTTTCCGGGGCTGCTTTTCAGCATTACCGACGCTCTTTTCAGGTGCGGGCTGGATGTATGGATCTCAAAAATTTCTACAAAGGTTGATCAGGTCGTAGATATTTTTTACGTCAGAGATTTTGATGGCCAAAAGGTTGATTCACCCGACCAGGTGGCGGCGATAAAGGATGCAATTGCAGAAGTGTTGCCGGGAAGGGGATAATGAGTCCTGGTAAAATAAAGAATCAAAAGGAAGGCAAAAATTTATGATTAATACAGGCGATACAGCATTTATGCTTGTTGCAACAGCTTTAGTTATGTTGATGACACCAGGTTTAGCTCTTTTTTACGGTGGGCTGGTTCGTTCCAAAAATGTGCTGACAACTGTTTTACAAAGTTTTTTATGTCTTGGCATTGTATCAATAATTTGGTTATTATATGGATACTCTCTTGCTTTTGGGCCGGATATTGCCGGAGTAATCGGCAATCTCGATTGGGCCTTTCTCAAGGGCGTTGGCCTGTCAACTGGTCCATACTCCGACAGCATCCCGCATCTATTATTTTGCGCATTTCAGCTTATGTTCGCTATAATTACACCAGCACTTATTACAGGAGCATTTGCAGAAAGAATGAAATTTTCAGCCTTTATTATTTTTACAGTTCTTTGGACAACATTTGTATACTTACCTGTATGCCACTGGGTATGGGGCGGTGGCTGGCTCGGAAATATGGGTGCACTTGATTTTGCCGGAGGAACGGTCATTCATATTAATTCCGGAGCAGCAGCATTGGTTGTCGCTGTTATGTTAGGCAAGAGAAAGGGCTGGGGAAAGGAAGCATTTTTGCCGCATAATCTTCCTATGACAGTTTTTGGTGCCGGCATACTGTGGTTTGGATGGTTTGGTTTTAATGCGGGCAGCGCTCTTTCTGCCGGTAAAATAGCAACTATGGCTTTTATGACCACTCAGATAGCTTCAGGGACAGCAGCGGTTTTCTGGGTGGCCACAGAATGGATACTTCGCGGTAAGCCTACTGCACTTGGTGCAGCTTCCGGGGCGGTTGCCGGTCTTGTTGCTATAACACCTGCAGCGGGATTTGTTGGGCCGGTATCAGCACTTATTATAGGACTTATTGCAGGTATTTTATGCTATCTTGCTCTGACATTGAAAGACAAATTTGGTTATGACGATGCTCTGGATGTTGTTGCTATACATGGAGCAGGTGGATTATGGGGCGCTCTTGCGACCGGGCTGTTTGCAACTACTGCGGTTAATCCCGACGGAGCTGATGGATTGTTCTTTGGAAATCCGAATCAATTTGTCATACAGTTTGCAGGTGCGTTTGCTGCAATTGTATTTTCTATTACAGTGACGGCAATTATTGTTAAATTTATTGACATGACCATTGGTCTCAGGGTTTCAGATGAAGAAGAAGTTCGGGGGCTTGATCTGTCACAGCACAGTGAGGTTGGCTATACATTTTAATTACGAATTTAATATAAAGAGGTGAGAAACAATGAATAAGATCGAGGCGATCATAAAACCTTTTAAACTCGATGATGTAAAAGATATATTAAGTGAAATAGGTGTTCATGGAATGACTATTTCAGAGGTTAAGGGTTGTGGCCGCCAAAAAGGACATAAGGAAATCTACCGTGGTGCCGAGTACTTGGTTAATTTCATACCAAAAATTAAAATCGAAATAGTTGTTGAAGCAGATAAGACCGACAAGGTTGTTGAAGCTATAAGGAAGGCTTCAAACACCGGTAAAATAGGAGATGGAAAGATTTTTGTATTTCCTGTTGAAGAAGCAATAAGAGTGCGCACGGGAGAAAGGGGAAGGGATGCAGTTTGATTATTAATTTAAGTGCAAAATAGTAAATTAAGGAGGATTTTCATAATGACACCAAAAGATGTATTGGAGATGATCAAAGAAAAAGGAGCCAAGGTAGTTGATTTACGTTTTCTGGATTTTCCTGGAGTATGGCAGCATTTTACCGTGCCTGTGTGCGAGGTAGATGAGTCTTCATTTGAGGATGGTTTTGGATTTGATGGATCCAGCATAAGGGGCTGGCAGCCTATTCACGCCAGTGATATGTTAGTGATACCGGATCCTGCAACAGCCAGGATGGATGATACCGGATCCTGCAACAGCCAGGATGGATCCATTTTTTGAAGTGCCGACACTTGTTCTTATAGGGAACATAGTAGACCCGCTTACCCGTGAGTCATACTCACGAGATCCCCGTTACATAGCCCAGAAGGCTGAGGCTTATCTTAAAGGCACTGGGGTAGGGGACACAGCATATTTTGGTCCTGAGGCAGAGTTTTTCATATTTGATGATGTTCGTTTTGAGTCATCCAGGAACAAGTCCTTTTATCAGGTTGACTCAATAGAAGGGATTTGGAATGCAGGTAGAGCGGAGAATCCTAATCTGGGATATAAGACCAGGCATAAGGAGGGATATTTCCCAGTTCCACCCATGGACAAGTTTCAGGATATTCGTACCGAGATGCTGCTTACTTTAGAGGATTTAGGTATAGATGTTGAATGTCAGCATCATGAAGTAGCTACAGCCGGTCAGGCAGAGATAGATATGCGTTTTAAGCCTTTGGTG
>JAFDFV010000402.1 GCA_019309665.1 Deltaproteobacteria bacterium
TCCTTTTCAAAGGAAAACCGAATTTTATTGATTGCATAGATATGACGGTAATTTCTATCACCAGCGTAGGCTATGGTGAAATTATAGAGGTTACCGGCAATATTCCTGCTCAGATATTTACCATGATCCTTATAACATTCGGCATGGGGATTATCCTTTATGGTATAAGTACGATGACAGCATTGCTGATTGAGGGAGAACTTTCAGGGATATTGAGGAAAAATAAAATGAATAAACTTATAAGCAAGCTGAAAAAACACTACATAGTTTGTGGCGGAGGCGAGACAGGTTATGCATTAATTGCTGAACTGGTTAAAAACAAGGAGCCGGTTGTACTGATTGAAACTGATAAGAACAAGATAGAACGATGCAAATCTATCGAAAATTTGCTTTATATTGAAGGCGATGCCACAGATGATGCTAATTTAATAACTGCCGGCATAGAAAGGGCTGCGGGCATTTTAGTTACCCTTGCTACCGATAAAGACAACCTTTATGTCACAATGTCGGCAAGAATACTCAATAAAAAGATTCGCATAATAAGCAGAATGATAGATCCGAAGCTTGAATTTAAACTCAAAAAAGCCGGAGCAGACAGCGTTGTGTCGCCGAATTTTATTGGTGCGTTGCGGATGGCATCTGAGATGATTCGACCAACTGCGGTTGATTTCCTGGACAATATGTTACGCAGCAAGCAGAGTATATTAAGGATACACGAAATAGCGGTTTCAGAAAAATCGAGTTTTGTTGGTAAAAAAATCAGCGAGGCTGGAATTAAAGATAAATTCGGTCTTCTGATTCTTGGCGCAAAACAAAAGGCAGGAGAAATTGAGTTTAATCCATCTCATTCACAGGTTTTCACTGAAGGGATGACTTTGATAGTAATGGGAGAAGTGGACGATATCGCCAGGGCTAAGAAAGCATTTCAGCACTAAGGGCTTCCCTCTAAACACGACCGCCACTCCAACGTAATTTAGTCTTTAAAACATCAAAATAGGGTCTGTCCTCCATGGTTATCATGTTGATAGGATGGAGCCCTTTTTCCACGATAATAGTATCTTTCTCATTTATTTCGAGACTCGCCTGACCGTCAAAAGTAAGCATAACATCTGACGACTTTTTTTCAAGCATGATTTTTATGGATACTGATTCAGGAACTATTAAAGGTCGTATTGTTAGAGTAAAGGGGCAAATAGGTGTCATTATTATTCCTTTTACATCAGGATGTATAATAGGCCCTCCGGCAGCAAGTGAATAGGCTGTAGAACCGGTTGGAGTTGCCACGATAAGACCGTCGGCGCTGTAAGTGGTCAAATAGTTATCATCTATATATGTTTTTATATGTGCCAGCCTGGCAAAAGCTCCCCTGTTAATAACCATATCGTTCAGGACGGTTTCGCGGGCGATTTCCTTTCCTTCTCTAAAAACCTTTACAAGAAGGCGCATCCTGGGCTTTATGGTAAAATTTTCATTCAAAATGGATTCAGCCACAGCAAACAGGCTTTCTTCTGTAATTTCCGCCAGGAAACCTACTTCGCCAAACTTTACGCCGAGGATGGGGATGTCTTGCTCACCTATCCAGCAGACAGCGTTTAAAAAAGTTCCATCACCACCCAGGACGAAAATACAAGAAAGATCCGGTGGCGCAGAGGATTCGCCAGGGATCGAAAATTTTCGAGGAGGAGAAGTTTCTTTCCTTACAACATCCATGCCTTTTGACCGCAGCCAGTTTTCAAGTTCATTGGCCTTTTTTCCGGCCTTTGCATCCGCCTTTACAACTATTCCTATTCTTTTCAAAATAAGTTTTGCTCCTTATAAACGGTTCACAGTTCACGGTTCACAGTTCACGGTTCACGGTTTACAGTTACCGGTTTACGGTTAACCGATAACTGTAAACCGGTAACTGTTTTATTATAAACATATTAATGAAACGGCAAGGATTTTTGAAATAAATTCTTTTATCTTGACTCAATACGGTCATATTATTATAAAAAAGTTTGGTTTTTTATCGGTCTGTGTTTTATAACTAACTGTATTTATTTAAAAATAAATTGAAGGATAAATTATTATGAAGAGTAGTTTTAGGGAACAGCTTATTCCCCTATCTGTAGTTATTTTGTACGCATGCTTTTTTATCTCATGCGGTGAATCTGAAAAGACTTCTGATGCTTCCCATAAATCGGCTGAAACGATCAAGCTTGGTGTTGCAGGAGCGCACAGCGGAGATCTGGCATCTTACGGTATTCCTTCTGTAAGAGCGGCAGAGCTGGTGGTTCGGGATATTAATGCAAAGGGCGGCATTCTCGGGAGAAAGGTTGAGTTGTTGATTGAAGACGATGTTTGTAAACCGGAAATGGCCACCAATACAGCCACCAAGCTGGTTACGGAAGGCGTTGATATTGTTTTAGGTCATATATGCAGCGGCGCCACAAAGGCAGCTCTTGGTATTTATAAAGATTCAAAGATTATTATCATGTCTCCCTCCTGCACCAATCCTGCACTTACACAGAGCGGCGACTACCCTAATTTTTTTCGTACAATTGCTTCTGATGATGTACAGGCAAGACTTGAAGTTGATTTTGCAATAAAAAAATAGCTGTTCTCCATGACAAGGGCGACTATGGAAAGGGCCTTGCTGAGTTTGCGAAAAAATATCTGGAAACTTCAGATAAAGCGGAATTGGTATTGTACGAAGGCGTTACTCCAGGCGCTGTTGATTATTCCGCTGTTGTTCAGAAAACAAAGTATTCAGGAGCAGAAGCAGTTATATTCGGCGGATATCATCCTGAAGCCTCAAAAATAATCAGCCAGATGCGGAAAAAAGGCATGAAAACCGTATTTATTTCAGACGATGGCGTTAAAGATAATACGTTTATAAAAGTTGCA
>JAFDFV010000403.1 GCA_019309665.1 Deltaproteobacteria bacterium
CAAACAGCCAAGGATGACGCCGATAATAAGAAGCATGAGTGTCCACGAATAGCGACTCGGCCATTTCAGATCTATCCAGATGCCCAGTGCAATGCCGATCAATGTGGGAACGGCCACCGACCAGCCGACAAGGCCGAACATGCCCAGTCCAAACCAGACGTCATTGTTCTTTTCGCGACGTGCCCTTATCTTGCGGACTTCTTTAGCCCCCACCGCTTTGCTTAGTTTTTCCGCTTTTCTCTGATACTCATTTTTCATAGCCCTTACCCCGGTTTTTTCAATTCCATAAATCGCCGGACAAAATTAGCCTCGAGTTTTGCCAGGGCTGAACGAGATATCTTTTCCCGATCGTCAAGCTCAACAAATTGTTTTTGAATTGTCTGTTTCAACGTTCCCAGGTCAGGCCCGATCACAGCATTTCTTATTGAAACCAGAACTTCACCGCCGCATTTGATCAGAACTCCTTCATCTACAGCAAGAAATTGTTCAACGCCCTGAGCTGTTACAAAAGAAAAGAGTCCCGGAACAAGGGGTGCTGCAAAATCAATGTGACGCGGCAAAAGGCAAAAAGAGCCATTTTCAGCCTCGGCAATCACCTTGATAACCTCTTCGTCAACAAGAATATGTGTTGGAAGTAAGATCTTGAGTTTCATGCTTTTTTTGCTTCGCTGATTTTTCCGATCATATAAAACGAACTCTCCGGATAATCGGAAAATTCATCATTTAGAATGCGCTCACAACCATCGAGAGCATCCTCCAGATTAACCATTTTTCCCTTATGGCCGGTGAACTGTTCTGTTGTGCAAAATGGCTGTGTCATAAACCGTTCTAATCGCCGGGCACGATACACGATCCGCCTGTCATCCCGGGAAAGTTCTTCTAACCCTAACATGGCAATGATGTCTTTAAGTTCCTCGTAGGTTGCCAGTGTCTTACGAACCTCCTGTGCCACATGGAAGTGTCTCTTTCCGGCGATAAGGGGCACCAGCATCATGGATCTGGACAGAAGCGGATCAATGGCGGGATAGAGCCCCTGGCTGGCCCTTTTTCGTGACAGCACAATAGAGGCGGAAAGATGAGCAAAGGTATGAACTGCCGCAGGGTCCGTAAAATCATCTGCCGGAACATACACGGCCTGAATAGAGGTAATAGCGCCGGCTGCGGTGTTGCATATGCGCTCTTCAAGTTTGGCTAATTCCGTCCCCAAAGTCGGCTGATACCCAAGGCGGGAAGGAACTTGTCCCATAAGCCCGGATACCTCTGATCCTGCCTGGATAAAACGGAAGATATTGTCGATCAGGAGCAGAACATCCTGCCTGGCATCATCCCGAAAGTATTCAGCCATGGTCAAGGCCGCATGGCCTACCAGAAACCTGGCGCCCGGCGGTTCATTCATTTGACCAAACACCATGACAGTGTTGTCCATCACTCCGGCATCCTTCATGTCCCGGTAAAGCTCTTCACCCTCCCGGCAGCGTTCACCAATGCCGCAAAATATGCTTACCCCCTGATGATGGCCCACGGTGTTATGGATCATTTCCGTAATAATGACGGTCTTGCCAACACCGGCTCCACCGAAAAGTCCGGCCTTTCCTCCCCTCTCCAGAGGGGCCAGGACGTCAATGGCTTTTATGCCGGTCTCAAAAATTTCGGATATGGTTGCCCGCTGATCAATGGGCGCAGGGTTTCGATGAATAGAACGCCATTCCCCCCCCTTTATTTCCCCTTTCCGATCGATGGTTTCTCCGAACACATTGAACACCCTGCCAAGCAGACGCTTTCCTACCGGCACATTCAAATGCCGGCCAGTATCAATGATCAGAGAACCGCGGGCCAATCCCTGGGTCAAAGTCAGTGCGACCCCGCGAACCAGCTCGGAATTAAGATGGGTTTTTACCTCAATGGCTATCCTGCCGTCTTTGCCGGTTCTCAACAGGCTGTGAACAAGAGGAAGTCTTTGCGGAAAATGAGCATCAACCACGCTGCCGCGAATAGAAACAACGCTGCCCTGATTGAATTGATTGAAGTCTTCGTGTTCAGTCATTTTCTCAATAATTCCAGTAAAAAGGTCGGTTTTTTCACCTTGATTATCACAAACAACATACGCTTGTCCTCAAAAAATGCACCGACTATACGATTTTCCCACTAATCCGCGATAAGCCAATATTTTTTGTAAATATTCGGTTAACCACTTCTTCTTTAATTTCAATAAGTTATGTTGTGTTTTTTGCGCTGAATATATGGGCTATATCTCAAAACAAATAATACATATTTTAAAATAATAATAATTTCAATACGTTAAAAAATGAATCTTTTGGAACATGTAAATATAGTCACGCAATAATGTTCGATATGCTCAAAATTGCCCTTTGTAAGTTATTGAAATAACAACATAAGGGGTTGGCCGAATATTTACTATTTTTTAACTTGACAGTCATCTTTTTTTTATGAGCGGCTATCACCTTTTTCTTTTCTGTTGGTTTGTCACTCGTGCTTTTTTATTGTTTTTTCCACCAATCCTCAAAGTCATTTTCTTTATTCCACCAGTTATCTATATCTTTTTCTGAGTTCAGC
>JAFDFV010000075.1 GCA_019309665.1 Deltaproteobacteria bacterium
ATTTGACACTTCAATTTTATTACTATCTTTTTCGAAATAGGAGCAGTATCTAGTCATTTTTCATAATAATTAGACAATAGATCATGGAATAATTCTCCGGAATATTAACGGTCAGAGCTTGAATTGTGAATAAGGGAACGTTTAATTCACAATTCAAGCTTTGACACCATGATTATCGTTGAGGGGGTGTTAGGTCTCTTTTCATATAACCAGTTAGCATATAGTTTCCATCTAATATCAAATTTAAAACCACTTGACTATTACCATTTTGATTTTCTTATAATTTTTGAATGTGTTTTTTAAAACAGCTTCATCTGTCCTGTTGCATCGGCTTTTTGTTTCTTTTTGCTTTTTCCTTTTGCATGCAGGCCGGCTTTCACTTCCTGCTCATGGATTTCGTGGTTTAGTTTTAGCAGGCGCTTTAGGACTTCTTTTCTGGCGTCTGGTGAAATTGGCCGTAGGGAATATATAACCCCCAAACCAAAGGACACTGGCTACCATTCATTTAATAGAATTTTTCTTTTCTCATCAGCATTGAGAACATTCGAACATGAATCCCAGTCTATTTCGGTTATCTGGTTGTATCTTTCATCAAAGGGGTGTTTCGGTTTAACCGAGTCTATCAACTTCTTTGCATTTTCTATTTCGCCATTGGCGACATCTATCCAAACATCCTCTAATACGTCTGGAATTTGTCCAAAGAGATCATAAATATCCTCTAAACGATCTGATAGTAACTCGTGAACGCGATCTTCAACAGAGTCGCGATATCTCATGTTATAAACATACACTTTATCTCGTATCTGGCCTATTCGTTGAATACGCCCTTTTCTCTGCTCAAGACGAGTTGGATTCCAGGGCAAGTCAAGATTAATAAGAGTCCCTAATCTCTGAAGGTTCAATCCTTCGCTGGCTGCGTCTGTTCCAAGCAGGAGGCGCAACTGTCCTTGTCGAACTTTTTCTTTCAGATCATCCCTTGATACTTTTTTATAGTCACCGGACAGGATAATACCTGAATTATTACCTCCCGCATAAATACCAACTGGTTCATCAGGGAAATCACCGGAAAGCTGGTTTGCCAGCCACCAGATAGAGTCAAAGTATTGTGAGAACACAATGCATCCGAATTCAAGCCAGTTCTTGTCAACTATATATTCTACAACCTTCTGATATTTTGGATCGCGCTCCTGATTGCTCTCAAGCGCTTTAAGACAACGTTCCAGAAGAGACCGTTCAGCTCCGCTCAGATCTTTCATATTACTAGTTTCATTTTTGATAATCTGGTAATCATCATCTTCCTCAAAGAGCGATGCGTCAATAATGCAGGATTCGTTGCCCCACTCGTTCAGCATCTTTTCAGTGGTCTGTCGGCCGGCATAAATAGTACTACCGATTCTCCTTAATAAAAGTGTTTTCAAGAAACCAGCCCCTTTTACTCTTTGCCCGAGAAGCGAACAAAATTCTTCTGCGTCATTATAAGCATCCTGTAAATAAGGCGGCAGAGGAAGCGAATCAATGCTGTCTTCACCAAATAGCTTTACCTTGACTGGCTTGAGATAGGGTTCTCCTGTTGATGGATCAATGGTCTGCTCAAGGAAATCCCGTGTTCTTCTTACAATATGCCGAATAAACGGATTATGTTCTCGTCCAAATCCTGGAATTACACTTCTTAGACGTGTAATTTCAGTGGGTCTCAAAAAATCAAGGCTGTCGCCATCAGCAACAAAGTCTTTGCCCTTCAACCCTAAATTCCTTCTAAGATTCCTGAAAACAATGCCTTCGGCTTCCGGAGGCATCGGGTTTCTAAGCCATCGCCAGGCTTCTCCGAGTTCATCGGGTATTTCAGAATCTCCCATGATAACAGGTATTGCTTTATGCGGTTTTTGCCACTCCGACCATTTAGCGCCCAATACCTGATCATTATCCTCTGCAAGAATTTTTAAAAGATCCCATGCTTCAATCGGGTGGAGCTGAACAGGTGTTGCGGTGGCCAGAAGCATGCTTTTTGTCCTCGGACTCATTTCACATAAAAAGCGCATCAGATTGTTCGGATCAGCTTTTTCAAAAATGCTTTGATCGCTAATTTTCCTGCGCCTTGCCCGATGCGCCTCATCAACGATGATACATTCATATCTCAATGTTTTTAAGTATTCTACAATTTCAGACCCGGATGTTATCAGTCCCTGGGAAATAATGCCGATCTTGCGTGGACATTTTTTTATGGATTCAATTCCTCTTGAAGGATGGATAATGCCTTGCTCGTCTATCCAGTCTTTTCCATTCCATACTGCAGAAGGCATTCCGAGAAGGTTTTGCAATTCATCCTGCCATTGAATCAAAAGTTGTTTCGGAGCAATTATTAGAACAGGCTTTTCACCATGTAATGCCATCAGCATGGCACTTAGCGCGAGCTGAACGGTTTTCCCCAGCCCGACCTGATCTGCCAGGACAAATCTTGCGCCTTCATTTAAATGGGCATCATAGGCAAGCTTTATAAAATATTTCTGGTGTGACCAAAGTCCATATTCTCGCCGGTAAACAGGTGTTTCAATTACACCGGAAGCAGGGTCGCTTTCAGGATTATCCTTCCAGAAATCTATGGATATTTCGTTTCGATGGGCAAAACGTTTAATATCGCTGATAACAAAATCACTTAAAGGAATGGCCAGCGGGTGAAACCACAGGGCATCGAATTCATCCCGCGCCCACTTTACCGCTTCGATGGAATCATCTTCCCATACTAATTCGTAATTCAGTTTCCAGGCAGAAAGGCTTTCGTTGGTGCTTCCCATAAAACAGGTTTGACTTCCGTCATTATATTGAATAACACCGGCCTTACCATGGATCAGTCCAAAAGCCTCATCAGGAAGGACACGTATTTCAAGTTTGCCGCTTTTGATAAACTGATATAAACGGCTGAAACGATCTTTTGAAGGCTCGCCGAGTTTTTCAGGATTTCCCTCACACCATGATCTGCGCAACGCCTGTTGGGCAGCTTTGGCTGTTTTTGCATCTTCAGGATCAATATCGGAATTACAGACCACACGGATATTGCCATCCATGTTTTCAAGTTTTTCCCCGGCAACCTCCAGCATGGATGAACGAAAGTATCCGGCAATACGGTCGTAGGAAACAGCTCCTTTCAAGCGGTCATTTATAAAGGATATATCAAGTTTTTCACGACGGGATGAAAACCGTTTGATCATGATTATACCTTATGTCTCAGTACGGCTTTAATAATTGAATATATATCAGTCACATACCAGTCACATAACAAAAACAACTATATATTGTACTATTTATATAAAAAATACTATATATAGTTGTTTAATACCGTTTCTCGTTTTGCTTAATCACATACCAGTCACATAAAATTTATGCTTGGAAAGGTACATATTTTGTATGTTTTTTAAAATATTATTGAGCATATAATTTGAACAGATGGATCATATAATAAAAAGAACTTGATTTTTACATTTTATTTACTTAGTATTTAAAAAGCTCATCTGCCATGTGTAGAAGGAGTAAGGATGTCGTCTGAACTATGTTTAGGCGGCATTTGCATTTTTAGCCTTTGATTCTTTCATATATTTTTCATATTCTTTCTGTAGTTTTCTTTTTTGGTGATACCTTATAACCAGATAGCCCGTCCAAAGCAGAAGATACCCCTTACGTTCAGCCAGGACTAATAAATAATCGTGCTGTTCAAGCCATAAACAGATGCGCGTTTCTCCACGCCTGACATTTTCCCAGCATTTTATTACTGTATCCCTACTGTTCTCAATTATTGGCTTTGGCCATCGAATGCGCTCACACCTGCGCATATCAGGGACTCTTTCCTCTTCGGTCCGTCCTTCTGAAATCAAATGCCAGAATGTTGCTTCTTTACCCAATGATAAAGGATGCCGTTTAAGTGCAAGCTTTTTACCTTCAAAAACTGGTCTATTATCAATAAAGTCCTGCTTAAAACAATCATATATCGCTTCAAGATAGTTTTCCCAGTTACCTTTAACTGATTCTAATAAAACAAGTTCCGGTAACCAATCAATATCTGTCCGTTCTCCGGCCCCTAAATAGCGTCCCATTTAAAAAGATTTACCTTCTTTTCCCTTAGTAATGTTGTTCTTATTAATGAATAGCCCGAATGCTCTTTCATACGATTAACCAAAGCAACTTTGGCAGAATTACCTGACAGTCCTCTATTAACATAAGATATTGCTCCAATTAGCAAATCCGCCAGTTGCAGGATTTCAATCTCTTCTGATCGAACTAATTGGATCCTTTCAATTATCTTTTTGGAAAAATCATATATATTATTACAAAGCACATCATGAAGTTTTGCTGTCTTTTCAGCGCCGCATGTGTCTTTGATGTCCAGATAAATTCTATAACGCCCTTCAGGTTCAAAAATAACTTTAAGCATATCAAAATACATTTTGTAGTACCATATATTGTGATCCTGCCCGAATTTTTCATGATTCAGTTTTGTTTTATCCGGGATAATGAGTGCCCTGAATTGCAAATCATCTCTGTCAAAAAAATAATCCAGAATTTCACGATAAAATGATAATTTGGCAGGAGATACTTTGGTCCATTTGATTTCAAAACCTTTTTTTAATTTATGCTTGTTTTTTATTTCACGGATACGTACTGAAACTTTGCGGCATTTTTCAAGCGGACATGTAACTGCACCTAATACCATAACATTATAGTGATCATTTTCCAGATGGCAGGATTCATCACAATATATGTTGTAAATTTGACTCACTTTTATCCCTTTCTATTTTCTCCACTTTTCTCTATTCTTAATAATTACAGCCTGCCTCCATGGTCGTTTTCTACTGCTCCGGCAAGACGCAGGGCTGCGCCTGCGTCTTTTTCCCAATGGGTCATATGCGGGATGTGATTCAATTTTGATAAATATTTCAGTACTGCGATAATTGATTTGCGCTGGTTCCAGTATTCTTTGATCTCGGTATGCAGCCAGTTCAAACCTTCACGGGCATCTTCCGCGCGAACGGTTTCATGTATGGCAAAAAGCATATTTCTGGTAAGTGATCCGGAAAAACCTGTTCCGCCTAAACCTGCTTTTTTGAACTCTGTTCCTGTTTTAAATCTAACTGCATTGGCCTTTGTACCGGCAAACATAAACCTATAATCACAAACACCAAAGCCCCTGGCCAGTTCCTGATATGCCCCGGATCGTGCCTCCATATGTTTTTCCAGCTCCAGCCCTTTCAAATAGAGTCTTTCCGGCGCTGAAATATTTTTCCAGTACCGGCGGTCGATTCCTGCGGGCACAAGATGGTCAGATGCAATTTCAACAGCCCGGTCAATGACCTTTTCAAACGCTGTTTTTTCGACTGCCTCACGCTGTCTGAAAAGCTCATGCCGGATATCCCGGCCTTCAATATCACCATACTGCGTCAAGACCCTTAAGGCAGCCGCGTAAGCCGCAAGCTGGTAATCGGTGTCCGCAAAGTTGGGCTCATCCCTGTCGTCCAGGTCCATCATGTAATCAAGCTGTTGTCGAACCTCGTCTTCGATTTCAGGATAGATTTCATCGAGAAAGGCCATTTCGCTTGAAAGACGTTTGCGAAGGATAAGGAGTACTGTCCCCTGAACATAATTGCCTTTTTTAAGTCCGGATGATGTTTCAGTAGCAATTGTCCAGGCCGCGGTTACTTTCAGGCCTGCTGCCCATAAAATCATGGCAAGGTCTGCCCAGACTGATGAGTCCTGATGGGTAAACTGCACCATCTGAATACCATTGTCAGGCATATGGTTTGTAAGATTTTTATAGATTTCAACCATGGCACGCTTGAAATCTTCGCCTGAGCCTCGCACAGCTAATGCCTTTTTAGTATCCGTGTACCAATCGGGAAATACCTTGGGGATATGTTTTTCGTACCAGGCAAGGAAAAATTCGGTTAATTCATGGTAATTGATGGCATCGGCGTATGGGGGATCTGTTATCCATAGGTCATTGGTTACAGCGACTTGGCGGGCATCTTCAGTTTTAATAATTGCTTTCAAATGAATTTCGTCATATAGGCATTTAAAGCCCTTAATCTTCTTTTTTACTCCAAACAAACTAGTTGTTGCAATATCGTTAGACGTATTTAATGCTTGATTTGTAAAAACATGCGAAGGCATGTCTCTTGCTGGATGCCAGCCCATCAAACGAGCATTTTCTTCAATTAGCTTTCCAAGTCTCAGCATAATATTTGCTATATTTAATTCTGAAACCAAATTTGCTTTTTCTACAAATACCCCATGCACCAGCAATTGCCTCGGATTAAACAGATGATGCCAGTGAGTCCATCCGCGTTCTCTTTGGAGACGGGCTGTCTCAACTCCAGGCTCAATCTTCCGACTCGGTATATACCCCTTCTCCTGCCACTCACTAAACCGCTCTCGCAAAAGTTTCAGCACCTGCTTCTCACGTTTTATATCATCTTCTGTTACAGAGCAGTAATGTCTTCTTGTCTTTTCAACGAGCTTGCCCTGCCTGTTTTTCTCAAGATACGTCTCCACCCACCTTACGCAGTAAAGCCGCTCCTGAAACACGTCATCAGGTCTGGGCACAAGATCGTCATTTTCCCAGAGTCTCAGGCCATATATGGTTTTGCCGTCTATTTTCCGGTCCCCTCGAATCCCTGAGATGGAAAATTCCTCTCTTGTCTCAGGGCAGACCATCCTGCTGTTTCTAACTGTCCCTTGTTTTGCTTTGGCCATGGTCTCTTTATTTGCGCCCGTGACTATTTCTACGTCATATTTTTTTTCAACATCATTTTTTTTCAGCACAGCGCATACATTGTATTTTTCGCTGATAACCCATGAAGGAGCAAGGGGGAGCATCAAACCTGTTGCCGGGCATCCGGCTTCAACACAATAAAGGTACGCATCCGCGCGCCAGCCTTTGTCATTACGTTCAATTTCCCACTCTGTGATCTGTTTGTCAGCAGCCTCGTATGCTTTTTTTTGAGCCTCCTGAACCTGTTTCTGTATTTTTTCTCCGCCGCCTATCAGATGGATGGAAGCCCATGTAAGCATGGCCGCAACCGGATTAAGATCGGAGCCGAACGCCTCGCATCCGAGCCGTGCTGCCTCAAATGGGATTGATCCTCCCCCGCAAAAACAGTCGCCGACTTTTGCTGTATGGCCGAACCTTCTTTTCCCAAGTTCTGTTACCAGTTCCTGAAGGTTTTTTGCATCTGTCCCAAGATGTGTATTTATCTCCAGCCAGGCTTCTTCACCAGGGCCGTCGATCTGTTCCGGCCGGTCGCAGTATGTAAGCTTTTCATCATATGAAAGCTGATCAAATACTTTGCGAAGAACCTGTTCTTTTTCTTTTGAACTAAGACCTGTTGACCATGTATGTTTTAAATTGCCTTCTTGATCAGTTATAAGTTCATTCCATTCTTCTTCTGAAAGGCTGGCCTGAATAACTTTGGCAGGAATCGATTTTGACCGGCGCTGCCACAGACCGTCATCATCCATGGTGAGAATCTTTAAAAA